>JAGQRC010000046.1 GCA_020425835.1 Planctomycetota bacterium
CGCTCGCTCTGTTGTTGCGCGGGCGACGATGAGGGGGAACGAGCCCGGGTGATGCGGAGGGCCTTCGAGGACCGCCGCGTCACCCGGTTGCTCCCGTTCCCGCTCCGAGCGACGCGACCGGACGGGCGGCGGAACCTCAGTGCATCAACAGCCGCACGCCCATCGCGTAGATGATCAGGAACAGGAGCAGCGTTCCGACCGTGAACCCGAGGTAGCCGACCGGGTGCATCACCTTCTTCCACTGGCTCCACTCGTCCTTGACGCGCATGGAGTCCAGTCGACCTTCGGCGACCAGTCGGTCGTACCAGCGCTTGCGCTCGTGGAGCATCTCCTTCTTCGAGATGCGTCCGGAGAAGATCACCGGGTCGAGCGGGAACTTCTCCAGGCGGAAGTGCACGTTGAAGAAGTGGAACGCGAAGATGAACCCCGCGGCCAGGAGCGCCTCATCGCTGTGGATCACGACGCAGACGTTGATCAACCAGCCAGGGAAGAGCTGACTGAACACCTCCGGGAACCAGAGCACCAGGCCGCTCAACCCGATCACCGCGACCCCCCAGAAGACGGCGAGGTAGTCGAACTTCTCCCAGTAGGTCCAGCGATCGAAGCTGGGCTGCGGGCCGAGCCCGAGGAACCAGCGCTGATGCGCCCACCAGTCCTTGAGGTCGTTGAGGTGGGGCACCGGCATGTCCGGACCGGTCAGGACCTTGAACGCCTGCTTGAAGCTGTACCGACCGGTCTCCGGTGAGCGGAACACCTTGCGATTGCGAATGAAGTTGCGGCTCACCGTCAGCAGGTGGATCGCGAAGTAGGAGAACGTGATGATCGCGCCGATGCGGTGCAGGCCCGACGTCACTTCGACCCCGCCCATCGAGCGCACCATCACCTCCGCCCACGGCGCGTCGTAGAACTTCAGCGGCATTCCGGTGGCGACGAGGAGCAGGAAGCTCAGCATCACGAGAATGTGCAAGAAGCGCTCGACCGGACGGAAGCGGACGAACTGCTCGTCGCCCTCGGGTGCCGGAGCTCGGATCGCTCGGTACTGCATCGGGTTGCGGATGCAGAAGACGAGTGAACGGACCAGCCAGAGCACGGAGTGGATGCTGAAGAAGGCGAAAGTGCCGAGGACGATCGTGGTCATGATCACGAAGGTCCAGAACAGCACCGGGTAGTTCTCTCGGTCCAGGTGGTCGGCGTGCGAGTAGTACTGGGCGAAGTTCGCGTTCGCGCGGGGGTGGCACTGCTGACAGGTCGCGACGCGGTGGTCGGGGTGCAGCCGACTGGCGGGATCGGACGCGGGGAGGATGTCGTGGTGGCCGTGACAGTCGTAGCACGCGGCAACCTGTGCGTCCTGGAGCGCCATCGCCTTGCCGTGGAACGTCTCGCGGTAGCGATGCAGTCGATCCTCGTGACACTCGCCGCAGCGCTCGTCCGCCCGGAGCTTGAAGGCGGCTTCGGAGGGCCGGACGATCTCGTGCGCGGTGTGGCACGTGACGCAGACCGGACCCTCCTCATCGTCCTTCTCGAGGAGCCGACCGTGGACGCTCTGGCGGTAGATCGTCTCCACTCCCTTGTGGCAGACCCCACAGGTCTCGGGGACGTTGTGCTTGTGGATCCGGGAGCGGGGATCGGAGCTCGGCAGGATCTCGTGGACACCGTGGCAATCGCTACACGACGGCGCGACGATCAGACCGTCGGCGAGGAGACCCCGCGCGTGCATGCTGTCGAGGTACTGTTGCGCTGCGAGTGGATTGCCGACCCCTTTCGACTCCATCAGCGTCTGATTGGTGTGGCAGCGAGCGCAAGTGAACGGCAGGTTCAACTTGTAGGTCCGCGACTGCGGGTTGGCGCTCGACAGGATGTCGTGCGCGCCATGGCAGTCGCTACAGGTCGCGGCGAAGGTGTCGCCCGCGCGACGAGCGCGGCCATGGACGCTCGCCGCGTGCTGTTCGACCTCGTTCGGATGGCACTCGGTGCAGACGGCGGGATCGACCGCCACGGGGTGCGGGAGCTCGTTGCAGTCGCGATGGCAGGAAATACAGGTCTGCTGTCCGTGGAGCGAGTAGACGAACACCTTCCAGAAGTCGATGTAGAGTTCCGGTCGAGTCGCCGGCGCGTCGGTGAAGTCCGGCGTCTCGCCCGATGGTGCGCCCTCGAGCCCCCGGACCATGACGAAGCGATCGGCGGGAGAGAGGGTGGCGATGTGGTCCTTGGCGTGACAGTTCAGGCAGCGCTTGTTCTCCTCGAGAACCTCCGGAGCGATGATGTCGACGTCGTTGGCAGCGAGACTCTCGACGAGCGCAGCGAGGACGAGCAGCCCGACGATCGCGAGGTCGATGAGCGGCCGCGACCGACGAAGGGTCACGGCTCGGTTTCGTTTCAACATGCCGCAGGCTCCATCCGACGAGAGCAGCATCCGAAGAGGGCTTGGGCGAGGCGTTCGATGGCTACTCCCCGAGGAGCCGGTGGATCGCCTGTCGGTAGTGCTCCAGCGCCTTCTCCGGCTCCCCCCGCTTCTCCGCGATCAGGCCGAGGTAGTAGTGGGTCCGGGCGGGATCCGGATTCAGGACCAAGGCCTCCGTCAGCAGGGACTCGGCGCGGTCGAGCTGGTCTTCCTTGAAGAACACGATGCCGCGGATCAGTTTCGCGCGGCGATGGTGCGGGTCCTCCTGGAGCACCGCATCGACGAGCGTCGCCGCCTCGGCGGTCTTGCCGAGCGTGGCTTCGAGATCGGCGAGGTCGAGCCGGACGTAGATGTTCTTCGGCTCGATCTCCAGAGCGGCGCGGAGCTCGGACTCGGCGCCATCGAGGATGCCCTTCTCGCGGAGCAGCCGAGCCGCCGTCCGGTGGCGGGAGACGATGCTCTTGGGCGAACCCCGCTCGAAGGTCGCGGAGGTGAGGATCTCCTCGAGATGCGCGTCATCGATGCGACCCAGCGTGTGCTGGAGGTAGGCGTCGAGGACGTGCTCGTAGGTCGCCGTGCGGGTCGAGATGACGTGAGCGAGCCGCCCATCCCCGCCGACGATCACCGTGGTCGGAAAGACGATCAGACCGAGATCGCGATAGAGACGTCGGTCCGCGTCCATGGCGAATGTCGCCGTGATCCCCGCTTCCGCCAGCATCTGCTCGAACTGCGCCTTGTGGACGACGTCCGCGGTCACCAGGAGGAGTTGCACCGGATTCCGGGCCGCTGTCGCCGCGGCATCGACCGCGGGTGCCCGAACCTTGTTCTCCGGCTCCGGAGGTGGTGGGGCGAATGACTGGACGACCTGGTGGGCATCCACGGCAGCGCGACTGGAGGCGCCCTGTTGCGCGAGCAGGTAGAGGATCACCAGGACCTTGCCTTCGTAGTCCTCGCTCTTCACGGTTCGGCCGTCGAAGGTCGGGAGTTCGAAGTGGGGGACCTTGGCGCCCCTCTTGACGTTGCGGAGCTCGTCCAAGCCGAACACGACGCGGGTGAGCCCGACGACGGCGGCGATGACGAGAACGGTCCAGATGAATCGACGGCGTCTCATGGCTGACCTGCCTCTCCGGAGACTGCGGCTTGGTGCGTCGGGACCCGAAGTCCGAGGGGCGTGCCCCCGTGTGAGCTCGATCGCCCGTGACCGTCATCCTTCTTCGGGTCATCCCCCTTGGTCCCGGGGACGAGGTCATCGCCTCGCCACTTCTTCTCCGGGTTCCGACCGGGATAGGCCATGGGCTCGATGCGGTTGTATTCGTAGGCGACGTGGCAACCCGCGGCGCAGCGACCGCCGTTCTCCGTGGGCTCCCACTTGATGTCGATCATGTAGTTGTTCGGACCGAAGGCGATCGACTCGCGGATGTGGTTGCCCCGGTTCGCAGCATGGGAGTCGTGGCAGACCCGACAGGTCCGCCCCTTCTTGTCCTTGTGGACATGCAGGTAGTGGAGATTGGTCGTGCCGTTGCGGAACGAGGTGACGGAATCGGTCTTCTCCTGCTTGACCAACTCGCTGTCGTGGCAGGAGAAGCAGAGCGCGTACATGGAGTCCTCGAACGCCGCATAGATGGTCGAGGGGTACTGGCTCTCCAGGAGTCGGGAGTAGGGGCCGCCGTGGATCCGATGGCACGCGGTGCAGTTGTTCTCGGCGGCCGGGCCGTGGACGCTCGTTCCTCCTTCGATGATCGCCTTCATGTTGGCGATGCGATCCCCGTTCTCGAGGAGGATCTCGTCGTCGTGGCACTCGAAGCAGAGGTTCCGCACGTTGTCCCGCAGCAGCCGGGGATTGTCGCTGGCGTGTGGATCGTGGCAGTTCAGACACGAACGCTCGGTCATGAGCGCCCCGTGCCGGGTCTTGGCGAACTCGTCGGTGTGCCCGATGTTCTCGTGGCAACTGGTGCAGAGGGTGATCGGGTCCTGGACGACGAGCCCGGAGTTGTCGGCGGCGTGGGGATCGTGACACACGTCACAGCCGTCCCGGACCGGAGCGTGGACGAGATCGAGCTGCTCGAGTTGGACGGCGGTCACCACGTGGCAGCGCAAGCAGAGCTCCGGGCCGTCGACCGACAGGAGCTTGCGGTGCGATGAGGAGTGCGGCTCGTGACAGGCGCCGCACGCCCCGGCCGACGCCGGACCGTGGACGATGTGTCGGGCGCCGGTGAGGTCGCGGTGACAGCTCTTGCAGAGATCCACGTAGTTTCCTCCGCGCAGGAGGCTGGTCCCCGACCCCCCGTGCGGATCGTGGCAGGGGAGGCACTCACCGGTCGCCAGTGGCTCGTGCACCATCTCCGACTCGGGGATCTCGAACTCGTGGCAGAAGAGACACATCTCCGTCGAGCTCCGCGTGTCCTCGTACTCGTGCCGAGCCGGGTCGACGAGGCGGTGGCAGCTGTCGCACGCGTTGGCGAGGACGGGACCGTGCAGCACCGGCGTGCTCTTGATGTTCGTGTGGCAGTCGGAGGTCACGCAGCCGTCGCGGGGCACGGCCGTCGTCGGCCTCTCCGCCTTCGGCGTCGCTGCGGGATCGTCCGGAACTCGTGTCGTCGAAGCGGTGCTCGCGGCAGCCACGGAGATCGCGCTGAGCGACGCCGCAATGGCGAGAACGACCCAGGTCTTCATCGACCTTCCCCTTTCCTGTCGTGCTTGGGCGAGATCGCGGTGGCGGTTCGGGAGTACGAGAGGGCCTCGTGGCAACCGGGCGCGCACCGACCTCCGTCCGGAGTCAGCGCGAACTCGATCGGCATTCGCCAGTCGGAGCCCGCAAAGGAGGTCTCGACGGCGATCAGTCGCGGCTGAGGGCTGCCGTGCACCGCGTGGCAGCTCGAGCAACTGCGGCCGTTCGGGTCCTTCGAGACGTGCAGGTGGTGCAGGTTGACCGAGCCGTTTCGGAACTGTGTCGCGATCTCGGTGGATTCCTCGAGGACGAGCGCGGGATCGTGGCAGCCGAAGCAGAGCGTGTAGTTGCGAAGGTCCATGGCTCCGGCGAGGTTCACCGGAGCGGAGAGTTTGAGCAGGCGCTCGTGTTGCGCGCCATGGACACTGTGGCACGCCGAACAGTCGCTCGTTCGCACGGGACCGTGAGTGGATGTCGAGTCGAGCAGCGTCGACGACATCGACGGGATCTCTCGTCCGTCCTGCGCGATGAGCGGATCCCGGTGGCACTCGAGGCAGACCGTGGCCTGGCGCTCCCGGAGCATCATTGGCGATGGCGAGGCGTGGGGGTCGTGGCAGGCGAGACAACGATGGCCGAGCAGTACGGCGTCGTGTCCGACGACGGCCTCGTCGAAGGCGATGTCGCTCTCGTGGCAGGCGAGGCACTGGTCGACGGCGGGCTGACTGAGGAGATGCGCATGGTTCGCTGTATGGGGCGTGTGGCAGGTGAGGCAACCGTGCGACAAACCACCGTGGGACTTCTGGATCGACGGCTGGTCGAAGCTCGCGACCAGGTCCTCGTGACAGAGACCGCAATGCGCCGCATCGGGACCGCCGCGGAGCAGTCCGGCGACATCGTTCCCGTGAGGGTCGTGGCAGACCGTGCAATGGCCCTGCTCGTAGAGCGAGTGACCGAAGAGCCGTTCTTCCTCCGCGTGACAGCGTCGGCAGGTCGCGGCGACGCTTCCCTCCGCGAGGAGATGAGGCAGCGCCGAGAGGTGAGCGTCATGGCACGAGAGGCAACCCTCTCGACGACGGGCGCCGTGGGGCTCGGATGGGAAGGCGCGGCTGTCGTGACATTCCAGGCAGAGCGACTCTTGATCGGCTCGGAGGGGATAGGTGTGGTCGCCGGCGTCGTCCTCGTGACACAGGGCGCACTGGCGCTGAGCGCTCGTCGGGTGAACGTGCGGGGCCGAGGCGAAGTCCGCGTGGCACTCCGCCGAGACGCAGCCCTCGTCCAGCGACACGCGCCGCGTCGGACGGGGGGCCGCGAGAATCGGGAGGCTCGGGAGTTCGGCGACGTCGCGCGCGTCCTCACCGGAATCGGGTGAGCCGGCCCGCGGACTCCACGCGAACCAGGCCGCGCCGCTCGCGACGACGACGAGAACGGGAAGGGTCAACCAGAGCCCGCGACCTCTCCAGAGTTTCGGAATCGTCCGCCGCACGACGACACCCCGTTCCACTACGACAGCACCCGCAGACCGCCGAGGATGATCAACACCAAGAGCACTCCACCGAAGAGCATGGAGAGGAGACCGATCCAGACCCAGAGCGGTCGCCACCGGTCACCCAGCGGCTCGGCCCGGACGGTGTCGAACGTCCCCTCGGCCATCAGTTGCGCGTATTCCTCGGCGCGCTCCTCCTTGAACTCATCCACGGGGACCCTCCCGGTGAAGATCACGTCATCCACGGGGAACTTGTCGAGACGGAGGTGAGCATTGAAGAAGTGAATGGTGAAGATGAAACCGATTGCGAGGAGCGCTTCGTAGCCGTGGACGACCATCGCCGCGTTGAAGATCCAGCCGGGCAGGATTCGCGATGCGATCTCGGGGAACCAGAGGAGCAACCCGGAACCGCCGATGATCAGGGAGCCGAAGATCTCCGCCCAGTAGTCGAACTTCTCCCAGTAGGTCCAGTGGCCGAACCGAGGCTTCGGACCGAGCCCGAAGAACCAGCGGAACATCCCGAAGCAGTCCTGCACGTCCTTCCACTTGGGGACGAGCGAATTGGGGCCGAACAGCCAGTGGACGAGACCGCGGGGGTGACGACGAGCGGACGCGGCGAGGGCGAGGAGGTGCACCGCGAAGTTGACGATGAGCATGAACGCGAAGACGCGGTGCCACACTCCGGCGAGGACGATGCCTCCGAACAACGACGCGAGTGTCCCCGCCCAAGCCTGGTCGGAGAACACCAAGGGGATGCCGGTGGCGGTGAGCCCGAAGAAGGTCAGCGCCACGAAGACGTGGTTGACTCGATTGAGCTTGGAGAATCGTCGGACGACGCGGCTCTTGTCGACCGGGGGATGGGGCCCGTGCGCGATCCGCTGCTGGATCGAACGCCCGAACCAGAGCAGGGTGTGGAGGCCGAAGAAGCCGAACGCCCCGGACATCACGACGATGAAGTAGATCCAGATCGCGTAGAGCAGCGGGTAGTTCTCGCGGTCCCGATAGTTGGCATGGGGGGAGAACTGGACGAAGCTCTCGTTGGCGCCGACGTGGCAACCGACCTGCCCGCACGTCGCGATCAAGTTCTTCGCGTGGACGCGCGACCGCTCATCGTCGATCGGCCGGATGTCGTGGGCACCGTGGCAGTCGCTGCAGCGAGCGGCTCGTGTGGATCCGAGTTCCGTCACTTGGCCGTGGTAGCTGTCCCGGTAGCTCGCGTAGTAGGTGCCGCGGAGGGTGTTCTCGTTCTCGGGGTCGTTGTGGCACTCGCCGCACTCGTGGACGACATCCATCATGAACTCGGACTGCCCGGATCGCGTGATCCCGTGCGCGGTGTGACAGTCGGTGCAGACCGGTGCGCGTTCGTCGCGCTCACGGAGACGCTGGCCGTGGATGCTCTCGTCGTAGATCTCGCGAACACCCAGGTGACAGTTGCCGCAGGTCTGCGGAATACGCTGCCGATGGGTGCGGGAACGGGGGTCGTCGGACGGGTGGACGTCGTGCGCGCCGTGGCAGTCGACGCAGTTCGCCGCGGTGAGCAGCCCGGCTTCGGAGACCGCCTTGCCGTGCGTGCTCTCGAGATAGGTGAGGATGTGTTGTTTCGGGTTCGTCCCGTTCTGGCCGTTGGGCGCATGCTTCTGGTGACACTCGGCGCACCAGAACGCCCGGTTGAGACGGTGGATCTTGGACCGACGATCGGCGAGCCATCGCATCTCGTGCCCGCCGTGGCAGGTCGTGCAGGTCGGCGCCAGTGACCCGTTGACCTCGGGCGGCGTCCCGTGCGCGCTCGAGGCGAAGAGCTCGGCGATCTCGGTGTGGCATTGGGCGCCGCAGGTGCTCCGGTTGAGGCTGGGCGCGTGCGGCAGTCGCTCGGCGTCGACGTGGCACTGGACGCAGAGGACCTTCTCGTGAGGACTCCCGGCCAGGGACTCTCGAGTGACGTAGAGACCGGGTCGCACGTCGGGTTCGGTCCCGGTCAGCTCTGCTTTGGGCGGAGCGACGACGCCGTCGGTGCCGGGCTCGAGCCAAGTGCCGACCATCGAGAAGCGATCGGCTGGATTCAGCTCCGCGATGTGGGGTTTGCCGTGGCAGCGGAGGCATCGTCGGTCCGCCTCGGGCGCGGCGGCGTCCTCGTCGGATGTCGCCCTCGCGGTCGGGATCGCGACGCACGTGGCGATCAGGGCGAGCGTGAAGATGCGCGCTCGGCTCCACCCACTCTTGGTCGTGGCCACCGTACCTCTCCCCTTGCTCGAGTTCACCGAAGAGGCTTCCCGTCGAACTCCGTCCGTCGACGCGCACGGTGTCCGGGTTCCTCGGTGTGCAAATATCGAGTCAACGTCGGGGAGCGCGAAGCCGCGGCTTCGACGCAACGACGGCTACGCTCGAAGCGTCGCCCTCCTCGTTCGAGATCGAGGGTTGGAGCGACCGACGACTCACCGGGCCAGACGGTGAGTCGATCGCCGCGACGAACGCCGTCGGTGGCATTCGATCGTCGGACGGGTGGTCGGTCGCAGGAATGAGAGCGACGCGCGAACCCGCGTCACGAGTGACAATCGCCGAGGCGGCGTCGGATGAACGCCGCCTCTTCGTTTCAGTCGTGGTCGTCCTTCTCGCCGCGGATCTTCGGTGCCGGCTTCACCCGGGGCTCGAAGGGCTCCGGCTTCTCGACGACGAGTTTCGTGCGCGACGTCGACTCGCCTTGCCGGAGCTCGAGCGCATACGTTCCGGCGGTGATGTAGAGCGGCTGTCCGAGACGGTGACTCTCGCTCCAAGGAGTGCGGGCGAGTCGCCCGTGGTCGGGTCGGTCGTCGTCGGGCTCGTTCGCGTCATCCGACTTCTCGGCGTCGCCCTCGGAGACGCGCTCGGATTCGCGCGCCGCTTCAGCGGGGAGGGCGAGCGTCGGATCGAGCAGCAGATCCCACTCGAAGACCTGAACTCCGGGCGCCGCGTCCAGCACGAGCGTCCGCAAGACGCGATCGGCATCGTCCAGCACGCGGAGCTCGACCGAGCCGGCCTGCGCGGCCCAGAACGGGATGACCAACTCGGGGTCTTCCTCTTCACGGTGGAACCAACGCGAGCGGCGATTGCGCCAGCCGCGCGATGCGGTGACCTTCTCGACCGGGAAGATCCGGAGACCATCCTGGGGCTCGTCCGGTTGCACGTTCGCCCGTCGAGCGAGCTCCTGGATCGGCAGGGCGTCGATGACCCAGACGCTACGACCGTGGGTCGCGGCGACCAGCTCTCGCTCGGTCGGATGGACGGCCAGGTCGTGCACCGGAACGTTGGGCAACTCGTCGGGGAGCGCCCGCCACGATTCGCCGCGATCGAGCGACACGTAGACCCCGCGGTCGGTCCCGAGGTAGAGGAGCTCCGGGACGACCGGATCCTCGCGAACGACATTGATCGGTTCAGCGGGAAGCCCGGTCGTGATGGACCTCCAACTCTTCCCGAGGTCCTCGGTCACGTAGAGGTAGGGCGTGAGGTCGTCGTCGCGATAGCCGTTGAGCGCGATGTAGCAGCGTCCACGCTCGACCCGCGATGGCTCGACTCGTGAGATCCAACGCGAGTGGGGCAGCGCGGCATCGACCTCCGCCCAGTTCCGACCGCCGTCCTCGGTGACGTGCAAGTGACCATCGTCGGTCCCGGCCCAGATCAGCCCGAACTCGAGCGGGGACTCCCCGATCGTGGTGATCGTCGCGAACGGGACATCGCCCCTCTCGGGCCGGCGCGACAGATCGGGACTGATCGGGGTCCAGTCGACGCCCTGGTTCATGCTGCGGAACAGTCGATTCGCTCCGAAGTAGACGATGTCGGCGTTGTGCGGGGAGAGCAGGATCGGCGTCGCCCAGTTGTAGCGCAGCGCGGGCTCGCCGATCGCGTCTCGCGGTCGGACATCGTGGCGCGTGCCGTCGGGATCGATGCGAAGGTAGAACCCGAACTGGTACCCGAGATACCGCGTCCGATCACGAGGATCGATCTGAACGA
Source organism: Planctomycetota bacterium (assembly GCA_020425835.1). The sequence goes on from JAGQRC010000046.1 coordinate 10,537, forward strand.
ACATGCCGTCCCCGCCGCCGAACGAGGTCCAGGCATCCTGTCCCGGGCGGGACCGGCTCGACCCTCCCATGGTCCCGTTGTCCTGGAGCCCGCCGTAGATCCAGTACGGATCGCGGTCGTCGAGGGCGACGGTGTAGAACTGCCCCACCGGCGGCCCGTCGAGCTCCAGCCACGTGTCGCCGCCGTCGTGGCTGAGGTCCAGTCCGCCGTCGTTGCCGAGCAGGATGCGCTGCGGATGGACGGGATCGATCCAGATCGCGTGATGATCGACGTGGACATCGGGGGTCAGCACGTTCGTGAAGCTCTTGCCGCCGTCGACGGAGCGGATCAGCGGGACGCCGGTCAAGTAGATCCGGTCCGGATCGTCGGGCGCGACGGCGATGCGACCGAAGTAGTACCCGTACGTGTGGACCACTTCACGGATCGGATCGTCGTGGGTTCGACGCCACGACTCACCGCCATCGTCGGACCGGTACACCTCGAGGCCGCGGATGTCGGTGCGGAACAAGTTGTCGTTCGCGTCGTCGAGCTCCGCGATCAGGTCGGCGATCGTGAGCTCGTCCTTCTCGATCTTGGCGATCAGCCCCTCGGCATCGAGATCCGGCGGGAAGTCGTTCCCCCGGATGAACCGCTCGATCTCGTCGGGGTCCTGGGCGAGGAACTCGTCCTTGCTCATTCCGCGCAGTCGCTTGGCGGTGACCGCCGTTCCCCCGAGATCCCAGTCGGGCTCGGGGAGCAGCTCCTGGTTGTCGATCGTCGCGTAGATCGTGTCGGGTCGGCTCGCCGCGATCGCCAGACCGATGCGCCCGATCGCCTCGCCGGCGGGCAGACC
>JAGQRC010000467.1 GCA_020425835.1 Planctomycetota bacterium
GGTCTTCAGCGCGAACCGCGGCACGCGTTCGGGGAACGAGCCGGGCGCGCGCAGGAACTCGAAGGTGGCGGACTCGGAGGCGCCAGGCCGGAGTTTCAAATGGAGGTGGTCCGGGCGGACGAACCAGCCCTCGGCGCCGGCATCGATCAGCAACGTCGACTCGACCGGTTGGCCGGAAGGATTCTCGATACTCACCTTCAGCATCGCGCCGACCGATCCGTCGCCTTGCAGAATCAGGGGATCGGGGACTCGAACGACGTCGCCCTCGATGAGCTTCTGGAGGTCGGTGAGATGCGCCTCCGTGAGACCCCTGGGGTCGACGACCTGACCGACCGGAATGGCCGCGACCTGAACGCCTCTCTCGCGAACGGTGACGACGTCGTAGTGATGCATCCAACCCGCTCGGGGAACGTCGTGGTCCTTGTACCCACCGGTCGTTCCGAGGGTCAGGTACTCGATCCCATCGCGGACGCCACTGTAGATCGCACGGTGAATGTGCCCGGCGAACACCGCGGTCACGTTGCCCGGTTTCTTCAGGAGGTCGTGGACCGCGTCCCAGTTGCCGAAGTAGTTCGGGAGCCACCGCGGGTGATGGACGAAGACGAACACGTGCCGGTAGTCCTGAGTTTCCTTCAGCGTCTGACCGAGCCACTCGAGTTGAGCCGGGCTCATGTCATCGACGCCCTTGCGGGCGAACCCCTTGTCCCCGGTCTCGAGGTTGCCCTCGTCGGTGTAGAGAACGATGAATGCGGCGTCCTTGTGAGGGAACCAGTACCAGAGGGGACCGAAGTGGGTCTCGTAGTTCTCCTCGTGGTGGCCAAACGGTCGATCGGCACCGCGCCAGTAGATGTCGTGGTTGCCGGGGACCGGGAACCACGGCATGCGCAGACCCGCCATGGTCTCCTTGAACTCCTTCATCTGGGCCATCCAGAGGGGAGGAGCGTTGTAGCCCTGGACCAGATCACCGACGGTCATCACCAGATCGGGGTCGAGGAGGTTGGTGTCCTTCACCGCTTGCGCGAGCACCTCGATGCCCTCGGGTGGGCCTCCGGTCCGATCGCCGTACACGACGAAGTGCCAGACGCCATCTTCCTCCGGGAGCGGCAAGAGCTGTTGACCGCGGGGCCGATTGGTGTGGACGTGCTGGGCGAGGAGGGGAGCCCGAGTCGATACGGCGACGATGGTCGCGATTCCGAGAAGGGCCAGAGATCGGATGTGCATGTCGCTCTCCTTCGAGCTCGACCGGTGAAGCGAGGCAGGCTTCTCGTCGCGTTCAACGCTGGTAGACAACCTTGCCGCCGACCACGGTCATCACACACCGGGTCGACGGAATCTGCTCGAGCGGGATCTCGAGGATGTCCCGATCGAGAAGGGTGAGATCGCATGCCTTGCCCACCTCGATCGTCCCCCTCCATTGTTCCTGGAACGCGGCTTCCGCGGCCCAGATCGTCAGCATTTTCAGCGCTTCTTCACGATTGACCGCAAGCTCGGGGTGCCAATCGGCCCCTTGGAAGCCCTCGAGGTCGCGACGTCCGACTGCCGCGTAGAACTCGACCATCGGGTCGCCCGCCTCCACCGGGGCGTCGCTTCCCCCCGCGACGTGACATCCGCTGTCGATCAACGCGCGCCACGCATAGGCACCGGCGAGACGGTCGGCGCCGAGTCGTGCGGGGGCGAAGTGGAGATCGGTGATCGCGTGCGACGCCTGCATCGATGGGATCACGCCGAGTGCCGCGAAGCGCGGGAGGTCCTCGGGACTCAGGATCTGGGCGTGCTCGATCCGGAAGCGCGGCTCCGGGATCCGTCGCGATGCGGCCGGGACGCGGGCGAAGGCCGCCTCGAAGAGGTCGAGGACGTGTCGATTGGCACGATCCCCGATCGCGTGGACCTCGACCTGAATCCCGCGATGGAGCGCGGCATCCAGCATCGTCGCGACATCGCGGTCGAGGTGGTCGTTCAGGAGCCCGTTCCCCGGACGATCGGCGTAGTCCTCCAACAGTGCGGCGCCGCCGGAGCCGAGCGCGCCGTCGTAGCTGACCTTGATCCCACGTCGCGTGTACTTCGCGAAGGGCTGGTCGCCGATCGGTCCGCTGAGCAGGAGCGCGTCGACGTCCGGACCGGGACCGTAGATCTGGTTGTAGATCCGGAGCTCGATGTCTCCCGAGTCCACGAGATCTCGGATCAACTCCGCGCGGGCCCCCGTCGTTCCAGCAAGCTGCGCCTCGGTCCATCCGCGCGACACGTAGAGACGACTTCCCTCGACGAGAGCGCGGCGGGCGCTCGCCGCGGTGTCGCGAGGCACCTTGCGCTCGACGAGGATCTGCGCCGCGTCGAGGATCATTCCGGTCACTCGACCTTGATCGTCCTTCAGGATCTCGCCGCCGGGTGGCGCCACGGTTCGTTCGTCGATTCCGGCGATCCTCAGCGCGAGCGAGTTGGCGACCGCACCGTGACCGTCGACGCGCCGCAGCCAGACCGGATGCTCTTGCGCGACCGCGTCGAGCTGGAAGCGCGTCGGGAACTCCGGCGGATCCCAGCGGCTCTCGATCCAGCCCCGCCCGGTGATCCAGTCTCCCGGTGCGCGCGTCGCCGCTTCGCTCGCGACTCGCTCGAGGAGCTCCCCGAGACTCTGGGTGCCCTTCAGATTCAACTCGAGTTGCTCACGTCCGACCCCTTCGAGATGGACGTGGCTGTCGGTGAAGCCGGGATAGACGGTGGCGCCGGAGAAGACGTGGACGTCGGTGCGCTCCGGATCGACCAACGCCTCGATCTCGGCGCGCGTGCCGACTGCGACGATCACTCCGTCGCGCGACGCGACCGCCTCGACGGTCGGGTGGGCAGGGTCGAGGGTCACCGTATGCGCGATGATCACCAGGTCCGGAGGGGCGAACGCGGAACGAGTCGAGGCGCAAGCGACGATGACGGTGAGTCCGAGGCCTGCAAGGAGGCCGAACGACGACTTGGTGAACATCCCACACCCCCTTCAAGCTCGTGGGAGTCGGAGGATCCGAGAAGGTCGGGGCCGGCGCAAGCACGAATGGGGGAGCGGTCGCTATACCTTGATTCGGTCGATGGTTGCGGGCAGAATCCGCGATTCGCCCCACCGCCGACGGCCCAGAATCGCCACCGTTGGGAACCCCGTGGCCGTCCGCCTGGCTCCGCCCTCGAGAGTTCGTTCTTGTCCACGAAGGAGCACAACGTGGTTTCGTGTCGATTCGGGTTGGGTCTGCTCGTCGTCGTCCTCGTCTCCGGTTGCCTCAAAGAGGATCCCGCCCCGCCGACGCCGAGTCGTCCCGCGGAGCCCACCACCCCGTCGAAGGCGCCAACTACATCTCCTGAGACGACCCTGAGCGCGACGCCGACCGCTCCCGGCACCGAGGCCGGGGGATCGGCTCCCGGGAACGAGATCGCCGCGGCTCCCGCCGGGGCATCGATCCCCACCGACGGCTACCACCCGAGTCGCGATCCGCTGGTCAATCCGGCTGATCTCTTCCAGTCGATGCCGGACGATCCGAGCCTGATCGACACCGAGGCAACGCTGCTGCGCAACATGGATGGGAACCCGGCCTCGCTGAATCCGCTCTTCGGCTCGTCGACCTACGAGTTCTATCTCAACGCACTGCTCTTCGACGGCCTCTTCACGTTCGACAAGGACATGGAGTGGCAGATCAACGAGAGTATGGTGGAGGAGTTCGAGGAGTCGGCGGACCACAAGATCTACCGGGTGACGCTGAGAGAGGGCTTGAAGTGGCACGACGGCGTGCCCTTCACCGCCGACGACATCGTCTTCTCGTACGAGAACATCATGGACGACCGAGTGCCGTGCCCTTCGCAGCGGACCGGCACCGACGAGCTGGAGACGGTTCGCGCGGTCAGCCCGCGCGTCGTCGAGTTCGTTCACAAGACGCCGCTCCCCACGAGCAAGTGGAACGTGCTCTTCTCGATCGTCCCGAAGCACATCTACGAGGTGGACAAGACGGGCAACCCGGACCTCAAGTCGGGGCCCCACAACAACAAGTACAACCGCGCGCCGATCGGGAACGGCCCGTACAAGTTCGTCCGCTGGGATGAGAACGACAAGATCGTGCTCGAGCGCTG
>JAGQRC010000468.1 GCA_020425835.1 Planctomycetota bacterium
GAGCCCGGAGTACTCCATCAGTCGATAGATCACCGGGAAGAAGAGGTCGAGCGGATCACCTCGGGTCAGCGCTTGATGGCGGATCCGCCGCGCGTGCGCCTGGAACGCCGCGCAGTCCATCCCGATGTCGTAGCGGGCGATGTCGGTCAACATCTGACCGTAGAGGAAGAGGCCCGCTTCGGTGAAGTGCGCCTTCTGCGAGGCGAGGAGCTTCTGGATCAACCGCGCGTACTCCATCGCGGGAACGCGCAGCGGGTCGACGGAACTCGTGTAGGTGGCGCGCGCCTGCTCCATGCGGCCGGCGCCCAGGTCGCGCGCGATGGACTCGATCAGCTCGAGCTCGGAAGCGGTCGGCTCCGGCTCATCGTGTCCCGTGGGCTCGCGGTCGGCGTCCGCCGAGCTCAGGGCGACGATGATGGGAATCGCCATCAGGATCACGGCGCTCCCGAAACCGACGATCAAGGGGATGTTGACCGCCCCCGAGGAGCGGATCGTCGTGTCATTCCGCATCGAGATGCTCTCGCACTTCCTTCAGGCTCATCCGAGCCTTCAGTCGTTGGATCAACTCGAGGCGAGCGAAGACGGATTCCCCGTAGAGGCGGTGGCCCGATGGGGTCCGCTCCTCTTCGGTGATGAGTCCGAGCATCGTGTAGTTGTGGAGCGTCTGGCGGGAGATGCCGGAGTACCGGATCACCTCGCCGATCTTGTACAGCTTGCGCGGCGGGCGTCGAACCGGGGCCGGTTCATCCGTCTTGCGCTCGGGCGCGACCATGCGGCTGCTCACCTCCGGGGATTCCTCACTCGTCGACGGACTCGGTGGAATCGCCTCCGGGGATTCGGCTTCCCCAGGGGCTCGTGTCGGTGGCGGGCGTTCGAGCTTTACGTTTTACAAAGTACAACTTTGGGCGTCCGTTGCAATCGCTTCGACCCTCGCCGGAGATTCCCCTCCAGTTGCCGGTTCCGCGAGACGATGGTTGGCTCGGATGGGATCGCCTTTCGACGACCCTCCCCCACCGCCACCGAGACGATGTCCTCCGTCTTTATCGGAAAGCCCTGCGATGTCTGAACCCGGAACTGCATCGTCCCTTCGGAACGACTGGCGCAGGCGCGGCGAGAACAGCGCCGGGCCGTCGGCTCCGGAGTCCGCCGATGGCGCCACGTGCGGCACGGCGTGGCCCCCGGTCACCACCGCGCGAATGCGCCCCGCCCTCGACACATCGGTGCCAACGCTCGACGAAGAAATCGCTTAGCGAGTCACGCCCGAGTGAGATGCCGTCGGGTCACGACGGGTCGGGTTCCGACGGCGGCGCGGGACGCGCCGGCTTCCCGACCTCGGGCACGGGGTCGTATCCCCCGCGGCAGAGCGGATTGCAGCGCAGGATCCGCCAGGCGGTCCACGCCGTCCCCCGTATCCAACCATGACGGCGATACGCCTCGACCGCATACCGGGAGCAGGTCGGATGGAATCGACACGCCGGGGGGAGGAGCGGTCGGAAGAAGAGCTGATACCCGCGGATCAGCACGAGTGCGGGAAACACCGACCACTCACGCCACTCGCGCGGTCGCGACAGAGGGACGTCGTCCAGGGTCACCGTGACCTCACCCGGTCTGCTCGCTCGCGCTTCGGGTCGCCGTGTCCGAACCGTGCGGCGCGCGACACATAGGCCTCGAGCAACTCCAGGAAGTGGCGCTTGAGCGCGTGGAAGTCCATCTCGAGCGCCGGGGCTTGCGGGATCACGACGATGTCGAGCCCTCCCGGAATGTCATCGCCCGCGCGCCGGAAGATCTCGCGAAGCTGACGCTTGAGCCGATTGCGCACGACCGCGTGCCGGCTCACCCGTCGGCTGACGGCCAGACCCAAGCGCGACTCGTCGAGTGTGTTGGGACAGATGACCAACCGCAGCGACGCGCTGGAGGAGCGCCGGCCGTTCTCGAAGACCTGCTTGAACTGATTCGCGCGGAGCAGGCGCCGAGAACGCGGAAACGTCTCCCGACGGAGGCGTTTCCGCGAGGTCTCGGAGCCGTCGGCCCGGTGGGGAGGAACGGGCGGCGGGTTCACGATCAGGCCGTGGGCGAGCCCCGGCGAGCGCGAGCTTCGGCGAGACGCTGCTCGGCCAAGTGGTCGGCGGCCTTCGCCGTCGTGATGCCTTCGGATCGGGCGATCTGGAACACCTCGCGGAGGGCCGTGTAGATGTTCTCGATCTTCTGGACCGCGGTCCGCTCGTCGTATCCGCCCTCGCCGACCTCGACCGACACGTTGACGATCCCGCCGGCGTTGATGACGTAGTCCGGCGCGTAGACGATCCCACGCTTGCGGAGTTCCTCGGCGTGACGATCCTCGAGGAGCTGGTTGTTGGCTGCTCCCGCGATCGCCTTGCACTGGAGCCGCGGAATCGTGTCGTCGTTGAGGATCCCACCGAGCGCGCACGGGACGAAGACATCGCAGTCGACATCATAGATGTCGCTCGGCTCGACGCCCTCGATCCCCGGGAGCACGGTGAACTCGGAGGTCACCTCCTGATCGATGTCGGCGACCGTCACGAAAGCGCCCATGATGGAGAGCCCGCGCGCGATCTCCGCACCGACGTGGCCGAGACCCTGAATGGCGTAGTGGAAACCGTCGAGGCGGCTGGTTCCGAACGCTTCCTCGGTCACCGCCCGAAGCCCTCGCATCACCCCTCGGGCGGTGAACGGCGAAGGGTTGCCGCTCGAGCCCGACTCGCGCGAGAGACCGGTGACGTACTTGGTCTCCTGACGGATCCACTCGAGCTCGCGGATTCCGATCCCGACATCCTCGGCGGTCGTGTAAAGACCGTCGAGTGTGTCGATGAAACGCCCCATGGCGCGGAACAGCGCCTCGGACTTGTCTTTCTTGGAGTTCCCGATGATGACGGACTTGCCGCCGCCGAGCCCCGTGTTCGCGACCGCGCTCTTGTAGGTCATCCCACGAGACAAGCGGAGGACGTCGGTCAACGCCGCCTGCTCGGTCTCGTACGGCCACATGCGCAGTCCGCCGAGCGCGGGTCCGAGCGTCGTGTCGTGGACACCGATGATGGCGCGGAGACCCGTCTCCGGGTCGTTACACTTGACGACCTTCTCGTAGCCGTCGACTGGGATCTCGATGATCTCCATTGAGTGAGTTCTCCATCAGTGTGGTTGGGCCGTGCTCCACGAGGCGGCACTCGGGCCACGAGGCATTTCGGCCTCGGGTCGGGTCCCGCACCGCAGACGCGGCATCTCGAACTCGCAGGGTTCGCGCGTGATCGGACAGGCGACCGAGTCGGAAGGACCCCGGAACCGCGCTGTCGAGAACACGACGCATCGAGCGCCCCGCGTTCCGGGCCATCCGTCCAGCCGAATCGCGAGCGATCTCTTTCAACGATCGACGGGTCCTCGCTCGCCCGCGCGGCCCCACGAGTTCGGCACCCCAACGAATGGGCGACTTCAAAAGGTCCACGCCGGGAGGGGATCCCGGCTGACGGGCGCGGCTCTCACGACAACGTTGGAATCCAAATACCGCACCGGGAACGCTGCGCTGGGCGCGACGGTGATCCCTTGCACGATGCTTCCGAGGAGTCGCGAAGTCGAAGCCGCGGTGAGCCCGCCCCGAGTCCCGCAGTCCGGACTCATCCGGCCGGGGCGCCGGAGCTTCCGGGCGGCCAGATTGTCAGGGCGAACACCGACGCGACATTCTACGCGATGCCCCCTGGAGGTCGAGGAAGCGAGGACTTTAGGGCCAAAGTCCTTGAAATCGTAAGATTTAGGAGAACACTCCACGCCGGCGACCCGCCGTTGATGTTGCGCAATCCCCTTCGGCATTCGTCGCAGAATCGCTCGACGCAGGTGACACGCTCGCGACAACCGAGACCGATCTTGGTGCCGATCGCCTCTTGCAATCCACGCGCACCCCGCCTATCCCGACGGCCCACATCACGGAGCCGACGGGCTTCGGAGGCCGGAAGGGCACCCACCAGCGATCCATGAAGTACCAGTCGTTCCTGACCCGCCGGTTCCTCACCCGCCGCTTCATCCCCTATGCCGCGATCGTCGTCGTCGCCCTCGGCGTCTTCTGTCTCGTCCCGGTGATGGCGGTGATG
>JAGQRC010000469.1 GCA_020425835.1 Planctomycetota bacterium
ACAGCCGGTCTGGCGATCTCCCTTCAACGTCACCGAAGTCGCCGTCGGCCCCGAATTGTTCGGCGACAACGGCGACATGTTGAGCCCCGCGGCCGGCGCCACGGCGATCGGCGGCTTCTCGCCCACGGAGTTCCCCGGACAGGGGGCGGTCCTGATCGGCAACGGTGATCGCACGCTCGCGATCGGCTTCATGCTCGACGAGATGGACCCGTTCGACGGATCGGCCTTCGCCGGGAACGCGGTGCAGGCGCTCGCCGCCACCCGCACGAACACACTCGTCTACGGACCGGGCAGCGATCACGGTTACGGATGGCGCGTCGCCCGACGCGCGGGACTGCGACCGGTGCTCGTCGGCACCGACGACGCGTTCATCGCCGAGCTGGAGGCGCACGACTACGGGGTCGTGATCTTCGACAACCCGTGTTGCGGCACGGATCTCGCGGCGCTCGACGCGCTCGGCGACTTCATCGCCGACGGCGGACGCGTGCTGTTCTCGTACTGGAACCTCGACGCGGAACCGGCGACCCAGGCCGACCTCGGCATCGCCGCGACGATCGACTTCTTCACTCCGGCGGAGGTCTACCAGTGGAGCTTCGGTCACCCGATCTTCACCGCGCCTCATTTCATCCCGAACCCGATCGGACTCTCGGGTGACGATGCGTGGAACGACAACGGCGACCAGCTGATGGCCGCCGGTGGCGCCACGGCGCTCGGCGGGTTCACGAGCTCGCCGACCGCCGGTCAGGGCGCGATCGTCGTGGCCAACAGCAACCGCACCATCGTCAACGGCTTCGAGTACGACTCGATGGCCAACTGCGACATCGTGCATCTGCTGGAGAACGAGCTCGCGTTCCTCGTGCCTTCGGGACTCTCGCCGATCTTCCGACGGGGCGACTGCAACACCGACGGCACCTTCGACATCTCGGACCCGGTCTTCCTGCTGTCGGAGCTCTTCACCATGGGCACGATCGGACAGTGCCGCGATGCCTGCGACACCAATGACGATGGCGTGACCGACATCTCCGACGCCGTCTTCATGCTCAGTGCGCAGTTCATCCCGGGTGCACCTCCGGTTCCTGCACCCGCGCCGCTCTGCGGACAGGATCCGACGGCCGACGGACTGGGCTGCAACAACTACCCGGTCTGCCTCTGATCGAGAGAGCGGGAGCGCCGTGGGTCGACCGCTCTCCCGACCCGGACGACTCCTGAGATCACGGAACCAGAGGCGCGAGGCGTTGCCGGTCACGGCAGCGCCTCGCGCTGCGTTCGCTCGCAGTTCGTGCGACGACTCGCTGGCCGTTCCCGCGGTGGATCCGCTCCCCGACGCCACCGTCTCGACCGCCGAGCCGGAACACGAGTGGATTCTTGACTCCCGACGCTCCATCCGGTCCAACGCTGTTCCCCCGCGGACCGAAGGAGTACCGACGATGATCGCGCACCGCACGGGCCTACTCTGCACGCTCCTCTTCGCCCTGAGCGGTTGCGCCATGGAGGCGAAGCCGGGTGCGGAGTTCGCGCCCGGGGTCGCGCGCGGAGCGAGCCTCGCCTTCGAGATTCGCCACGAGTTCACGATCGACGTGCCCGACGCCGCGACACGACTCGATGCATGGCTCCCGATGCCCAGTCCCAACGACCAGTTCCAGGACGTGACCCAGTGGATCGTCGATGAGGGGCGCCTCGAGACGGAGGTGATCGAGGACAACTGGGGCAACGCGTTCCTGCACGTTTTCCGGGACGACCCCGACGCCGGGGTCAACACCGTCACCACCACGTTCCGGTTGACCCGCTTCGAGGAGATCGCCGAACTCGATCCGGAGGGGACGCGCGGTCACACGCTCGCCGAGCAGACCGAGCTCGCTCCGTGGACCGCGCCGACCGCGATGACCGTCTCCGACCCGGAGATCAAGGCGATGGCCGCCGAGGCGGTTGGCGCCGAGCCGAACCCGATCCGCGCCGCCCGCAAACTCTACGACACGGTCATCGAACGGGTCGAGCACGCGGCGAAGGACCCGAACCCGGACTCCGCCCGGGTCCTCCACGCAACCGGTCGCGGCTCGAGCCAACTCTGTTTCACGTCCGGCTCGGGGGACGACGTCGACATCCACGCGCTCTACGCCGCAGCCGCCCGCTCGATCGGTCTCCCCTGTCGCATCGTGTTCGGCTCGCGACTGAAGCCCGACCTCGCCGGCAAGGACGTCGACCAAGGCGTCCACACCTGGGTCGAGATCAACGTTCCGAACGTCGGCTGGATCCCGCTCGACCTCGCGCTGGCGGACCTCTACGCGCCGGGATTCGATCCCAACGCGGTGGCCCGGGAGCGCGCCGAGCAGGTGCTCGGCGAGACCTACACGGGACCCGATCCCTCGCGCGTGGACTTCTACTTCGGACACGTCGATGCGCGACGGGTCAGCTGGCACTGGGGACGCGATCTCGACGTCGGCCAGTTCGAGGCGCCGCTCCTCTCCAATGCCACGGGCTACGTGGAGGTCGATGGCATTCCGACCGAGGTCCGCCGGAAACTGACCTACGTCGAGCTCGACGAGTCCCCACCAACTTCCGAGTAGCAGGATCGCGGGACATCCCGCAGTGACCCTCCCCTCTCGAAGCCCCCGCTCAACCGACCCCCGCGATCGACCGAAGTACGGAAGACGGACTTCCAGTCGCTGGGCGGAGAGGGTCGCGGATGTCGCAGGCGAAGAGACCGGTCTCGGAGAGCTTCACCAAGGGGAAGATCACCTGGCGGTCGTCCTGGAATCCGACCACTCCGACCGAGTCGACACCCCGCGAACTGGTGGTCCTCGCGAATCGGCTCCCCGTCCATCAGGTCGACGGTCAATGGGTCACCAGCCCGGGCGGGCTCGTCAGCGCGCTCAAGTCCGTGCTCCACGGACGCGAGCTCTGTTGGGTGGGTTGGGCCGGCGGCGTCGATCGAGCGCCGCCCTCGTTCGAGCACGAGACGATCCGACACTGTCCCCTCCCGCTGAGCCGCGCCGAGCTCGAGAGCTACTACGAGGGTTTCGCCAACGGAACGCTGTGGCCGCTCTATCACGACGCGGTCCGTCCCGCCGAGTACCATCGCCACTGGTGGCACCCCTACGTCGCGGTCAATCGTCGGTTCGCCGAGGAAGCCGCGCGCAACGTCGCTCCGGGCGGCACCGTCTGGGTGCACGACTACCATCTCCAACTCGTGCCGAAGTTCCTGCGCGAGCTGCGACCCGATGTACGGATCAGCTTCTTCCTCCACATCCCGTTCCCGCCCGAGGAGCTCTTCGCGCAGCTGCCGTGGCGACGCGACATCCTCGAGGGCATGCTCGGCGCGGATGTCGTCGCGTTCCAGACGCGGCTCGGGGCGCACAACTTCCTGCGCCTCTGTCAGCGATTCACTTCCGCGGTCGGCGACGAGCGGCTCTTGAAAGTCGACGAGCGGCTCGTGCGCGTCCGCGCGCTCCCCATCTCCGTCGACTCGCCGTCGCTCCAGGCCATCGCCCGGCGCCCCGAGGTCCGGGAGCGCGCGATGGAGCTGAAGCACGAGTTCACCGACCGGCGCATCGTCCTCGGTGTGGATCGACTCGACTACACCAAGGGCATCGACATCCGGCTGCGCGCCTACGAGACCTTCCTCGACCGCAACCCGCGCGGTGTCGACGAGACGGTCTTCGTCCAGATCGCGGTCCCGAGTCGCGAGCAGGTCGGCGACTACATCCGGATGCGGCGCCGGGTCGAGCGGATGGTGGGTCAGGTCAACGGCGCACACGGCCGACCCGGGACGACTCCCGTGCACTACCAGTACCGAAGCCTGCCGATCGACGAGCTCATCGCCTACTACCTCGCGGCGGACATCATGATGGTCACGCCGTTGAGAGATGGGATGAACCTCGTCGCCAAGGAGTACGTCGCCTCGCGGACCGATGACACCGGTGTGCTGATCCTGAGCGAGTTCGCCGGGGCGGCCAAGGAGCTCATCGACGCGGTCCAGGTCAACCCCCACGACGTGGACGGGGTGGCCGCTGCGCTCCAGCTCGCGATCGATCTCGATCCCCAGGAAGTCGGGGAGCGCATGGGCGCGCTCCGGCAACTCGTCAACTACAACGATGTCC
>JAGQRC010000470.1 GCA_020425835.1 Planctomycetota bacterium
CCTCGTCGAAGGAGGCTCGCACGTCGACCGCGTCATGACGTGTGTAGAAGGAGACGAAGCCGCTGTTGCACCAGAACTCGCGGCCTTCCTCGTACGACGCCTCGGAGCCTGCGGGCTCGATCAACGCGATCTGCCCGTCGCCGATGGCCGACTTCCCGTCGTGGACGAAACGAAGCTCGATGAGCTTCAGGCCTCGCAGTTCGAGTTCGCGGAGACGCGGATCGTTGGTCGTCTCGCCGAGCTGCACGCGGACATCCTCGACGATTGCGAGCGGCTCCGCATCGTTGACGAGGCGAAAGGCGACGTCGTAGTGGCCCGGCGGGAGGTGATCGAGCCGGAACTCCCCGTCCGCATCGACCATCTTCTCGTGCGTGAGGGACCAGGGCCAGTCCGGCTGAGGGCTGTCGACCGGGCGAGGGGTCGCGAGGGCCACGATGTCCGGTTCGAGCACGTACCCCTCGAGCGCCAGGCTGCCGGCGATGCTCCCTGCACCGCCCAGTTCGATCCTCAGGTCGGTCGAGCCCGCCGGAACGTCGTGAAGCTCCTCACGCGTGTGGCCACCATGTGAGACGCCCACGGAGATCGTGGTCAGTTCGACCGAACCACGCAGCGAGAAGGCGCCGTCTCGGTCCGTCCTGGTGGCATGGCGACTGCTCGAGGACGGAGACCAGCAGCGCACGGAGGCATTCTCGATCGGATTCCCATCGGGATCCGTGACGCGGCCTGCGACCAAGAGGGGGGATGCCGCCAGCACGAGGTCTCCGACTCGAACACTCTCGGAGCTGTGAGGCAGGGTCCATAAGAACTCCCCGGAGCGAGCGAGGGGGCCGTCCTCGACGGAGATACGCACGCGAACGTCACGCTCCGTGCGCTTCTCATGGGCCCGTTCGAGCAGGAACTCCGTGCGACCGTCCTGGTCCGTTGTCCGTCGGTTCGACTCGATGAACTTCCCGTCGAGATCGGTGAACCTGTACGTGCAGGAGACACCCGCCAAAGGTGCGCCCGACTCGTCGAGCAGGCGGACCGCGAACGAGGCGAAGGGATCGGGGAACTCGAACTCCACTTCGACCGTTTCGCCAGCGACCGTCGGGCCCGGGAACGTGCGCTCGAAGCTGATCCCACGGCCACGGTCGCCGAACTGCGCCTCGAACTGGAGCCCCAATCCGACACGGGTGTAGATCGAGTGGCCGTCTTCCGCCACGTCCTGGATGGGGATCCACCAGTTGACCATCTCTCGGACGCTCCCGTCCTCCTGACCCTGGACCAGCAGGTCGGTCCACAGCGAAGACGGGTCGAGTTGTCCCCGGGCTGCTTGGCTGGCGACGAGGACCACTCGGCCATACGGTGGCAAGTGGAGCTCGACGGATCGGGGCGGCGGCTCGCTCACCTTCAGCTCGATGACCGGCAGATCGGGGAGGTGGATGATGGGCGTGATGAGGAACGAGTCGAGCCGCCCTGCCTGCCCGAACAGACCCTCGTCGAGCTGCCGGAGAATCCATCCCAGGTGCGGGATCCGGATCTCACCGGTCTCCTCGTCCGTGAGCTCGGACAGCTCCAGGTAGGGCGGCAGGTCCTGGCTCCGACAGATTTCGATCAGGATGCCTCCGGCCGGACTGCCGTCGGCTTCGAGGACGCGCACGTCCAGGCTCGTGTCGGCTTCGAGTCGAAGCTCGAACGGCTCGGTGTCGCCTCCTGGAAGCGGGGCCAGGTTCCACTCGGTGCCGGCCCTGGCCATCACGAGCCCCGGGCCAGGAGGTACCAGGAGCTGTCCATTCTCGTCCGCGCGGTACGTCGTCCCGCGCTGCTGGACCTGAGTCTCCGGGCTCTCCGAGAAGTCGACGATCTGGCGCAAGAGCGTGATCGCGGTACATGGAGAGTCGATCTCGCAGCCCAGGAACGTGACGAGTGCGTTCGACACACCTTTCGCATCCGATGTGCTCGTGACGGCGATTCGCCGACCTGAGGATCGGGGAGGTTGAACACTGGGAGCGTCGGGCTCCGCAGCGCTGGCGTTCGACGGGGACTCGAGCGGCCGACGAACGGTCGAGTCGTCGCGATTCGCGTTCCGTGCATCCTCGAGGTACCCGTTCTCCTGGACGGCAGTCGTCGAACTCGAGGCGACCACGGATCGGGCACTTCCGGCACGGGCTGGATTCTCCGTCCCGTCGATGAGAAGGAAGAGGCTGCCGACGACCAAGGCCGCGACGAGGAGCATCAACCAGCTAGGACTCGAAGCGCGCAGCACGGCGCGGTGACGACTCGTCGAACCGAGGGGAGCCATGGGTCAGCGCCGATCCCCGACGCCACCGCGCCTCTCCGGCGGCGGTTCGGTCGCCGTGAGGCGATCGCTCAGCACCTGCAGGCGAGTGCTGAATTCGTCGACCTTGCCGGCGAGGTGGTCGAGCCCGAGCCGCCGGAGTTCATCGACATCGGAACGAGTCTTGGCGAGCTCGTCCCTCGCATCATCGACATCTCGCTCGCTGGGCCACTTGCCGTTGATCTTGCCCGTGCCCCGGGGGTGTGCCTCGGGGGCACGGAACTGTGCCTCACAGTACCGGACCATGTCGTCGCAGTAGATCATGCGCGTCTCGATCAGGTGGGTCAGCGCGGTGCCGAAGTCGTCGTCGGTCTCCTTGCGCCACCGCTCGGCCCAATCGAGCGCGATGCGGTACTCCTCGGCGTAGTCGGGCCGATGACTCGGATTGTCGATGGCCCTCCACTTCGCGGCGAGCGAGTCGAAGTGCCGCGTCAGTTGCTCGCACAGGTCCGGCAGGACTCGAGCGTACTCCGCTCGGCACTCCCGCGAGCCGCTGACCAACTCGGCCAGATCGCGTAGCAGTTGCGATCCCTTGTCTCGGTTTCCCTTCCGGTCGTCCTCGAGGAACGCCACGGCCGAATCCCGAGTCTCCTCGATGGCTGCGATCGAATCGGATCGCAACTCGTTCGCGGCCTCGCTCCACTGCGTGGCGAGCGAGCCTCCCTCGGGGAGTGCGCGTGCGGTGGACGCGAGGATGTCGCAGACTCGAAGCGCATCGTGAAGGGGGTCCAGGTCGTGAGCCTTCCTTCGGCCCGCGATGTCATCGGTCAGGTTCCTCGAGGCATGGAGGCCGATGGCCGACAACGTCCCGGCCAAGGGCGATTCGTCACCGGTGGAGAGCATCACGGCCGCGCCGGTGAGCATCTCATCGCACTTCTTGTCGCGAGGGTAGAGCTCGGCGAAGAGCTCCGTGACGAAGGAAGGCGGCAGCAAGGAGCCCGTGTCGTCCTCCTGCGACCAGATCCGTGCTTCCAGGCCGTAGTCGCTCGTAAGCTCCCCGAAGAGCGATTCGAGGGACTGGACCGCAGCGAGCGCGTTCTCGACGTTCGGGCTGTGCTGTCGGAAGGCGGACTCGAGCAGAGCGGCGCACGTGTCGCGGAACTCCTCCTCGACTTCCGGTCTCAGAGCGACCGCGTCCGGAGCCGCGAGGTACTCCGCGAGCTCCTGTGCCCGGCTCCGGAGGACCTGTTCGGTCTTGTCGGGGACTTCACGGCGAACTCGGTCGCGCGCAAGCTCGAGGGCCCCGGGCGTACTCGAGAACTCCTCGCGGCTCGACTCGAGGTGCGCCAAGTACGGGAGGAACTCGAGGTCCGCTGCGTCCGAGAAGAGCATTGCATCCAGGTACTCGTCCTGAAGCTCGAGGCAACGCAGTGCGTGTCGCGGAAGCTCGACCCCGAGCAAGCACTTGTGCTCGGCCGGGTCGTGTCGCGCGAGGAGTTCGAGTCTCTCGTCCGCTTCGCGTGCCCGAACTCCGAGCGGCCTGCCGTCGTCGAAGGGGGGTGGTGTGAGCAGTTCGACTGCGAGCTGACGCCACTCCGGACCACGGCTGCACCGACTCGAGTTGGCCATGGACTCGACGTGGTCAAGGTCGCTCAGACGCGATTCGAGGGCGGCGGAGCCTGCGAGCTCGGGGGCGCTCGAGAGGATCCCCCGGATGCGGACGAGGGCGGACTCACACAACGGTTCACACGAACTCGAGAGTCCGTTCTGGTGAGCATCCTTCACTGCGATGGCGACGCCCTCGAGACGGATGGAGTCATCGATACGC
>JAGQRC010000471.1 GCA_020425835.1 Planctomycetota bacterium
CCCGGATCGGTTCGGCAAGTTCTGAGTCCACTCGGTGGTCGGTCCCATGGCCGATCACCACCCCGACGGGAACACCATGACGAGCATCGAGCTGCCCCCTCGGCTGACCGTGAACGCGTGGACCGGCGGAAACGAGGAGATCGAGTCGGCGCTCGACGACGACGTGCTGCGATGGGGTGCCGCGTCGCCGCCGAAGCGACACGGTCTCCTCGCCGCGACCGACGCGGATCCGCGGGACTTCCGTCACCCGGACATCGGGTGGGGTCTGCTCCTTCCCGACGACGACGCGCTCACCGCGACGGAGCGAGCTGAGCCGACCGGTGCCCCTGCGGCGATTCGCCGGCTGTGGGAGGCGCGCGACCGCGGGCCGGTGTTCCGCTACCGGCGCGACGGGACGTTCGGCTTCCTTCGACGGTACTACCCGGACCGCGCGCCCCGCGATCTCTCCCTCGTCGGGGACCGCGGCATCGGCGAGACGAAGATCCCCGTCTATCTGCTGATCGTCGGGTCGCCGGCCGAGATACCGTGGAGCCTCCAGTTCTTCCTGAACGGACCGTGCCATGTGGGCCGCCTCGATCTCGACGAGACCGCTCTCGAGCGCTACGTGGATGCGTTGATCGACGATTGGTCGGACAGCACGGCCTCGATGGAGTGCCCCATCGCGTGGGCCGTCGACCATGGCGCCTCCGACATCACTCACCTCATGCGTCGCGCCTGGGTGGAACCCACGGTGAGCAAGTTGCACGCGGACCCCCAGATCGCGCAACGCCTCGGCTACCTGCGCGGTCCGGAAGCGACGGGCGACGCGCTCATCTCGGCACTCGAACGATCGAACCCCGCCGTGGTCATCACCTCGAGCCACGGCATGACCGGACCCCTCGACGATCCCACTCGAATGGCCGAGCAGCTCGGGCTATTGGTCGATTCCGATCGCGTGCTGCTGCAACCCCGAGCGGTCCTCGACCGCTGGTCGCCGAACGGAGCGATCTGGATCGCCCAGGCCTGTTGCTCGGCGGGAGGTGCAGGCGAGAACAGGTTCAAGGGGTTGCTCAAGGAGGGCTCGACGGTCGACCGCATTCTCGACGCCGTCGCCGCGCTGGGTGCCATGACGTCGCCGTTCCCGCGAGCGCTCCTCGGTGCGACGAAGCCGCTCCGCGCCTTCGTCGGTCAGGTGGACCCGACCTTCGACTGGACCCTGCGGACGTTGACGGGCCAGAGCGTCGCCGCGTCGTTCGTGCACGCGATGTCCCCGAGTCTCCACCTCGCGAGACCGAAACCGATCGGCCTCGCTCTCGACCGGTACTACGACGAGGTCGGCACGCTCTTTCGCATGTGGGATCGGCACCGCCAGGACGCCGGGAACCTCGAACCCGGAGCCCGAAGCGCCGCCGTGGACGCACGGCTCACCGCCCAAGACCGAGAGAGCCTCGTCATTCTCGGCGATCCCACCACCGTGCCGATCGCGCTGCCGCCCGACACGCCGTAGCGGATGGTGATGCGAGGTGAGGTGTGCGTTCCACGTATCGAAGCCCGATCCCGCGTCCTCGATCTGGGATGTGGTCTGGGCGGATCGTGTCGACACCTCGCGTCGACCTGCGCATGCCACGTCACGGGAGTCGATCTCACCGAGGCGTATTGCGAGGTGGCAACGCAACTGTCCGGACGAGTCGGCCTGTCCGAGCAGACGACATTCCGACAAGGAAACGCGCACCGTGTGCTCGAGCCTGGCGGTCGGTTCGCGTGCCACGACATCTTCCGAGGGGACGGTGGGGACGTGAACTACCCCGTTCCCTGGGCGGACGACGCGTCGATCAGTCACCTGTGGTCGACGACGAGGACCGGAGATCCGCTCGAGGACGTCGGATGGATCGAGAGCCGATGGGAAGACAAGTCACGGGAGTCGGCGGGTTGGTTCCGAGAGACCGTCGATCGGATTCGACGCGACGGTCCTCCACTCCTCGGAATCCACCTCTTCATGGGATCATCCGCGCTGTCGAAGATCGACAATCTCATGCGGAATCTCGAAGAGGGACGGATCGTCGTGGCTCAGGCGGTACTCCTCAAGCCGGCGTGAGCCGAAGTCCACGGTCTCACGTCGCCCGCGGTCGTCCACTCGCACTCACGGACAACTCGAGTAGCTCTCGCAGCCGAGCCCATCCCCCGACGCATCCACGCCGCACGTGGCACCAGGGCCCGGGAGCGGGATCGACGGCTCTCCGAAGAGGTAGGCGAGGATCCGCACGGCGTCGGCGACGTTCACCGCGCCGTCGTCGTTCGCGTCGCGGGCATCGAGGCAGCCTGGTGCGGACCCCGCACCGTCGAACAGGTACGACAGCAGGTTCACGACATCGGCGACATCCACTTCGCTGTCGTCGTTGCTGTCACCGCGCTCGAAGCGCGGCGTCGCAGGATTGCAGGTGAGCGCTTCCGAGCGTGCCGCCTCCTGCATCGCGACGGCGTCGTCCGCGACTTGTTGATACGAGTAGAGCACCATCAGAATCCCCGCGAGGTCGACGTCGAGTTCGATCCACGGGGTGAAGCCGAAGGCGCCCGGGCTCGAGATGCGGATCGCGCTGCCATCTGGAGCGACGACGTCGCGCCAACAGCCCAGCCCGTAGCGAACGCCTGGTGGCGCCGGCGTTCCGACGATCGGGACGCCGAACGTCTGGTCCGCGAACATCTCTGCGATCGCCGCGGGGGAGAGGATCGTCACGCCGTCGAACACTCCGCCATCCCGGAGCATGCGGAGGATCGTGCCGTAGTCGGCGAGACTCGTTCGAACCCCGCCCGCGATCCGCGGGTTGAGCGTCGGTCCGAAGGCGAAGTAGTCGGTGTTCGCGAGACCGAGCGGAACCGCAACGCGCTCGGCGAACAGTGTCGACCAGTCCTGTCCGGTCACCACCTCGGCCACCCGTCCCGTCACGTGCATCGACAGTCCGCCGTAGTCGAACTGCGTGCCGGGGGGCGCCGCGAGGTCGATGCAACAGGCGATCTCGTTCGCGGCCTCGGCCAGGGTGATCGTGTCGTCCGAGAGCACGCCCCACGAAGATCCCCCGGGAAGACCCGAAGTGTGAGAGAACATCTGTCGAACGGTCATGGTGCCCTTGGATCCGGTGAATTGGGGCAGGTAGCTCGAGAGCGCGACGTCGAGGTCGATCAGCCCGTCATCGACGAGGGTGAGGATCGCCACCGCCGAGACGAGTTTGCTCGCCGAAGCGATCGCGATCACGGTGTCGCTCGTGTGGTCACCCAGGTAGGTCGATTGACTGTGGATCGGCGTGTCGATCCAGACCGACGCGCCGGTCACGAGGAACGCA
Source organism: Planctomycetota bacterium (assembly GCA_020425835.1). The sequence goes on from JAGQRC010000471.1 coordinate 3,318, forward strand.
TCGTCGACGATCCCTTGGGCGATCTCCACGACGGGATCGTAGTCGCAGGGTTGAGCGTTCGAGAGCGTCGGCGCGGCGAAGCACGGGATGAGGAAGGCGGCGATGGCGAGACGTCGCGGGCGCATGGATCTCCTCACGAGAGGTAGGAGGGTTGATCGAACCTCGAACCGAACACCGATCGCGACCCGAGGTTTCGCCGACCATCGGATTCCCACGGAGCTGCTCACCGACAACTCGTCGGCTGGAAGCAGACCAGCGCATCGGGCGTCGGGTCGACGTCACAGGTGTACGGCGGGGGCAGCGCGGCCGACGCGAAGATGTGGGCGAGAAGGGCCACCGCGTCCGCAGGGTCCAAGGTCCCGTCATCGTTGGCGTCCGCCGCGTCGGGACAGATCGCGACCCGCGCTCCACCGAAGATCGTCTCGAGGAAGTAGACGACGTCCGTCAGCTGGATCGATCCATCGAGGTCGACGTCGCCGCGCACGAAGGTCTCGTCGAAAGCACTCTCGACGCGCCAGACCGTGAAGTCATCGATCGCGAACTCGACGTGCGTCGGGAAGCCGGTGTCGGAGGCGACGAAACGGAACCGGGTCTCGGCGCTCGGCGAGACGAGGCTCGAGAGCGCGAAACGTCGTGGACGCCAGCCCCCGGTGCTCTCGGGAGTTCCGGGCAGGACCGACTCCACGACCGTCCAGCGGGTCCCGCCGTCGACCGAGACCTCCACGTGGAACTCATCGTCCGGCGGAAGGTAGTAGAGTTC
>JAGQRC010000472.1 GCA_020425835.1 Planctomycetota bacterium
CCTCTACGACCCCATCGCGCACCTCCTGCGCTACGGGACGATCGAGACGATCGTCGTCCTCTCCGATGGCGAGCCGACCGCCGGCCGATACCGAGAGACGGAGCCCTTCCTCGACGCGATCGCGCGACTCAATCAGTACAGCCGGACCAAGATCCACTGCATCGCGCTCGGGGAGAACTCCACGCTGCTCGAGCGGCTGGCGGCGGACAACGGTGGGATCTACCGTCGAGCCGACCTGCCGCCGGAGCCGAGCCCCGAGCCCGAAGAGGCGGAAGGCGAAGAGGACGAGGAGCGGCCGGAGGAGGGGACCTCCGACGGATCGAGCATCGCGGATGCTCGGCGCGGCACCTTCTCGGCGATCTTCAAGGTGCGGAGTCCGCGGAGCGCGATCGATGCGATGATCGCGCGCGACGCGTACAACGGCCGAGAGCGACCGAAGGACTACGTCCTCGCCGACCACTCGTTCCTGGTCCACGTCCCCGAGGAGTATCGCGCGGACGCGTCCTTCGGGCTGCTCGTCTGGATCGATCCCTCGGAGCGTGGCCACGTGCCGTTCGCCACCGTTCTCGATGGCGCGAAACTCCTCTGCGCATCGCCGGACGACGCCGGCAACGACGCGTCGATCTGGGTCCGAGCCGGCCTCGCGCTGGACGCGGTCCACAACATGAAGCGTCGGTTCGTTCTCGACGAGAAGCGGATCTACGTGGCCGGCTTCTCCGGTGGCGGACGGATGGCGAGTCGACTCGGGGTGATGTACGCCGACGAGTTCGCCGGTGCGATGCCGATCGACGGAACCGATTGGTGGGAGGATCTTCCCGCCGATGAGTTCCCGGGGAAGTGGTTCCGGGGACGCTACCAGAAGCCGGTCGGCGAGATCTGGAAGAAGGCGGTCGAGCGCAACCGCTACGTCTTGGTCACCGGCGAACACGATGGCAATCGACCGGGGACGAAGGCGGCGTATCACCACGGATTCGAGAAGGCGGGCTTCGAGCACGTGACGTACGTCGAGATCCCGGGCAAGCGCCACGAGTGGCCGAGCATCCAGTGGTTCGAGAAGCTGATCGACAGGCTCGATCCACCGGCGCGACGACGCTGAGTCGCGAGCGTTCCCTGCTCGATCACTCCTTCGGCAGCGTGACGAGCCAGGCCAGCGTGATGGCGAACACCGCTTCGCGCTCGGGATCGGGACGTTGGGGGGCGAGGGCACCGAAGGTGCCGTCGGTGCGCTGGAGATGGACGAGGTGGTCGAGCGCCGTCCCCTTGTTCGGGAGTTCGAGGTCGAGGCCGCGCGCGATGATCACGAAGCGGGCGAGGCTCACCGGATCGTGGGCGGCGCGAGACCACTCGAGGCCACGGGTCGACAGCTCGGTCCAGAAGACTCGGTCGGCGAACTCGCCCGCGGCGGGGACGGTCAGTCGCCCCGCTTCGGTGAGCGCGACGATCTCGTCGGTGAGGAGTCGAGTCGCCGCGGCGATGATGTCGCGCGTCGCCGCGTCGACCGGTCGGGCGAGCGCGTCGTGGAGGCGTCGCTCGCGGAACTCCCGCGCCGCGTGGGCCGGGTGCGTCTCCCCGATCCGCTCGGCGCTCCACCCGAGACGCGCGAGTCGAGTCCCCATCGCGAACGAGACCGGCGTCTTCCGCTCCGCGAGTTCCGAGAGCGCGCGATCGATGCCGCCGGCACCGGACGCACCCCGTTCCGCCAACAGGCCGGCGGCCCCCGCGAGCCCGGGCGTCTCGGCCGGGAGTCGGGGGATGGCATCGAGCCGACGAAGGCGGTCTCGAAGCGCGGTGTCGACGATCTCGGCCTCTTCCGCATCGCGGCGCTCGCTCGCCCAGACCGCCCGAGCGCGGGACAGGATCACGAGCTCTTCGCACGCTCGGCCCCATCCACCGTCGAAGCCATCGGCGGGGTGCGCGACGATCCAACCCAGCGCCTTCCGCAACGCGGCGACACGGCTCGGCTCGCCTCGGTGCGCGAGCGGAACGGTCGCGACGCGGTCGATGCCGAGCTGGATGTCCGACGAGGCGGGATTCCGACCGACCACGCGGAAGCGGAGGCGTTGCCGGCCGAGCGGACAGGGGACCGGGTCGGTCGACACCGAACGAAGACCGATCGTCGGTGAGTAGAGGTCGATCTCGGCTCGATCGCCGTCGACGGAGAGCGACCGTCCATCGAGCTCGAGGCGAACGATGCCCGACTGGGGGCCGGTGGTGGCGTCGACGCGGAAGCAGACCTCTCCGTCGATGCGAACCGGGACCTCGAGGCTGACCGTCGGGTCGGGTGGACTTCCCGAGGGAAGCACCAGGAGCTGATCGTCGTGGAGCCATCCGGGTCCCCAGCGCGTAGTTCGCTCGTTCCGGAAACGACACTGGTCCATGTCGACGATGTGGTCCGATGTCGCGTCGATCTCCGCGACCCAAGGTGACGGCGCGCTCCCGATCGGGAGTAGGATCGCACCGATCGCGAGCGCCGTCGCCACGGAGACCGCGATCCCCGCGACGATCCAGTGCGAGACCCGTTCGTGCCGGAGCTCGGCGACCAGGACACCGCCCAGCAGGACCGCGAGGAGCACCGAGATCCACCAGTGCAGACGCTCCAGGTCGACCGGCGTCGATCCGATCGCGAGCAGCACCCAGCCCACCGCGGCGACCCCGAGGATCGCGACCGCCCAACGTCTCTCACGGGCGAAACCCAGCACGATCAGCGCGAGGAACGACGCGTCGTCACTCGTCGGGTGGAGCAGCACGAACGGTAGGAGCGCAGTGAGCGTCAGGGCGCGGCGCAGGCTGCGCTCTCGCCACAGGAGCGAGACGATCAATGCGAGGAGGAACCCGCGCAGAGCGAGGAGTGGGATGCGCATCCGTGCGGCTGCCGTGTCGTGATCGCGACGTCGGTCCTCGAATCGGAACGTCTCCGAGAGCTCGGCATCGTCGTCGGTCTTCTCGACGCGTTGCGATGGGTCGACGGAGAAGAGATTCCGCAGCGAGATCTGATCCGCTCGGAATCCCGATTCGTGTTTCGCCTTCGTTTCCGCGTATCGGGACCAGCTCTCCACACCGCCGGTCGCCATGCTGCTCCACGCGCCGAGGGCGACCAGCGACACGACGAATCCGACGATGAAACGAAGGGGGGCGGTGTCCGACGCGAAGCGCCGTCGCACGCCGTGGAGGAGCGCGATCAGCGGCCACAGTGCGAGGAGGATGGGAAAAACGCGATCGAGCACGGCCACTGCGAGACCGAACCCTGCGACCGCCGCCCGATCCCGCTTCCACGCTGTCGCGAAGAGCACGGCGCCCGACAGAGCGAGCTGCCGGAGCATTCCGCCGCCGCTCGAGCCGAACGGGGCGAGCGGGTTGGCGAGGAGGAAGACCGCGAAGAGCAGCGCCGTCGGACCTCCGAAGGCCCACGCGATCAGCGCGAGCATCCCGACGATCAGCATCGGGTCGAGGAGCGCGTAGAAGGCGAGGGCATGCTCGCCGACGCCGAACGTGTCGGTCAGCGCACGGACCATGGCCATGCGGAACGGCGTCGCCTCGGGCCCGTGATCGGTCAGGAGGCGGTCCCAGGATTCCCGAGGGAGGTGCGCGTCGAACGCGTGGACGTCCTCGACGAAGGCCTGCCAGCGCTCCGGCTCGAAGCGTGCGGCGACACCGGCTGCCCGCTCGGTGGCCACGCTCTGGTTCTCGATGCGGTTGTCGCGCAGGTTTCGGATGTACGACGGAAGGGGACGCGGTGTTTCGCTCTCGCGAAACACGGCCAACGTCGCGGCATAGAGACCGTCGTAGCCGAGCTCCGAGAAGTAGTGGCTCCCGAGCGTCGTGTGATACAGCTCGCCGCGGTCGAGATAGTCGCCGTGCCCGTGGAACCGACCGAAGTCGATGTGCGCGAGCAATGCGGTGATCGCGATCACCACGAGCGGCTGCAGCGACTTCGGACCTCGGCGGGTCGGCACGCTCATCCAGACGGCGGCGAGGACGCAGGGCACGAGGTCGACCCACGGAGAACTCGGTCCTGCCAGCAGGGCGACCGACGCGACGGCGATGATCGCCGACGCGGAGAGCCACCGCAGCGAGGAG
>JAGQRC010000473.1 GCA_020425835.1 Planctomycetota bacterium
GTGCACTTCGACCCGAAGGAGATGCGCCGCGCCGTCCGCCGCCGTGTCGAGGACGCGGTCCGCAACGGCAAGCTCCCCGTCAAGCGCGGTCGCGAGTGGGTCGAGTTCTACAACCAAGCGCTGAGCGGGTACACCTACCTGGAGAACTGAGCGGTCGGGGCGAGCCTCGCGGGGTACGGCGTAGACGATGGCACCGGTGTCGCGGCGCACACCTCGCCGACGGTTCCCGCACGGTGCACGGCACTCGCATGCTGAGAGTCACTGCCCCATGAGCCGGGGCGGTAGCGGCGTCGAAAACCGTTCCTCGTAGTCCCGGCGAAGCCTCGCCATGTCCTGCTGCACCCGTCCCCACTCCGCGACGAACTCGGGCACACCGAACGGGACCTCCGCAACGACTGCGGCAACCATCTCGAGCCGCCCGAGGTAGTGGTATGCGCGGTCGCGGTGGCCCATCGAGATGGAGTGTTCGATGTTGGCGCAGTAGACCTTTGCTCCGCGCAAGTGCCTCGCCTGGTCTTCCCGAGAGAACTTCAACTCGTAGCCTTCGGGGACCGGATTGCGAAGGAGCTCGCGGTATTTCTCGACTTCCTTCCGATAGATGGCCATCGCTTCGCGGGTTCTCGGATCGTCGACGAGCTCGGACAGACCGGCGAGGCGTGGCATCAGCGACGCGACGGGACAGCCCTGTTCGGCCAGCGTGAACAGTTCCTCGAAGGCCGCGTCCGGATGGCCTCTCCGGGCGAAGTACTCGGCCAGCACGACGCGCTCGAGACCGCAGCAACCGCCCAGCTCCTCGCACTCGCGAAACAACCGCTCCACCTCAGCGTCGTGACCTGCGTCGATCTCGAAACAGAGCTGTAGAAGCCGGCCGTACTGGTCATAGGGCCCCAGTTCTTTGATCAAGCTCTGAGAAAACGTCGCCGTCAAGATCGATCTCAGCCGCTCGGGAATCGCGAGAGTCGCGATGTCCTCGTGAACGAGGAAATGTGGCTGGACCACTCCCTCGATCGGTACGCTGAACCTCTGTCCCGCGACGGTGAAGCCCATCGACGGCCGGCCCAGGGACCACTCGACTCCGATCCTCTCCGGGGTCAGACGACGGGGCCACGTCGCGCAAAGAGTCCCCGCCCGTTGGCCGCGAGCCACGAGAATGGGTTTCTTGTCGAGCGAGAAGAACCCCGGAATCCCGGCGGGATCGCAGAGCACAGGGTCGTTGTAGACGCAGTACGGACCCACCCACTCTCCCGTGAATCGGTGCCGGAGCCCGACTTTCGTCCGCATCTCGGGATAGCAGGTCCCCACATCGATCGGCCCTTCGGCGACTTCGAGCAGGAATGCGTGAGTGACCGCCTCCCACTTCCACAGAGCGAGACCACCGATCAGTGCGGTCAGGACGAAGAGCCCCACCCCGGCGCCACGGCGGGACCACGGCCGGTGAAACGTCGAGATCATGGAGCCAACTCCTGTCGAAAGGACCGACGGCGCTCTCCGATGATCGGCCGGCACGTCACGGAAACCAACCACTTCACTCTTCGACCGCGAGTCAGGGTCGCATGAGTCTCCTTTGCTCACGCTCGCCCGGTCGCTCCCGGGAGCGAGCAGAGCTGTACGCTCGGCGCGTTCATGGTCGGAGCCCATCGAGAATCCTGTGCCTCTTCGCTGGGAGCTGCCCCGTGACTCCACGGCGTTCGGGCTCGGACGGCCCCCCGCCTCCCCGTACCCTCCACCCGAGCTCGTACCGCGGGCCGTACGAGAGACTCCCTCTCGCGCGCCGCGCCCTGGGCTGGATCGTCATCAACGGATTCATTGAACTTCGGCCCGAGAGTGTCGGACGAAACCCAGGAACGAGTATCGTGCCTTCGACGAGGCGACGATCGCCGGAGGGGGTTCCGGTCGGAGGTCCCGCCCTACGCGGACTTCTCGCTCCGGGAGGCCGGAACTCTGACGTCGAGGATGCGAGATCGGAGATCCCGTGGAGCGAAGCGGCATTTGGAAGACCCCCGTGATGTTGGCGACGACCCTTCTCGCGCTCGAGTCCGCGGGGTTCGGTCAGGTCCACTACTTCCCCGACGGCCGACCGTGGAACCAGAAGGCGCCCTCCGGCCCGGACGCGGTCGTTCCGGGTTGGTACTACAACCTCGGGATCACCGGGATCCGGGTCGAGTTGAGGGAAGAGCATCCGGAGTGGTTGCTGGTGCGCTACGTGTTCTCGGGGTCGCCGGCGTCGGACGCCGTGAAGATCGACGACTGGATCATCGGCGCGAACGGCGCCCGCTTCGAGACCCCTCACCGCAACGGTTACGGCATGGACCGCTTCGGCGCGGATGGTCCCGTTCGCGACTTCGCCGAGGCTCTGGAGGCGAGTCAAGGTACCGAGAAGAAGGGGCGGCTGTCGCTGCGACTGCGACGCGGCGAAGAGGAGATCGATGTCGCGCTGAACGTCAGCACGCGCTACGGAACCTTTTCACCGACGTTCCCCATGGACTGCCCGAAGTCCGATCGGATCCTGCACGAGCTGTGCGAGTCCCTCGTCGCGCACCAACGCCCCGACGGCTCCTGGGGCAGTCCGCCGCACGACACCTTCGCGCCGCTCGCGCTCCTCGGGTGCGGCGACCCGAAGTACCTCCCCGCCGTCGAGAAGTGCGTCCGCTTCCACGCACGCACCACGAAGGCGGTCGACGAGTCGTGGCTCATCAACTGGCGCTACATGGCGGCGGCGATCGTCATGAGCGAGTACTACCTCTGGGCGCAGAGCGGCGAGGGCGCGGATCGTGGCGAGCGCTCACCCACCATTGATGCGAAGTGGCTCCTACCGGAGTTGCAGGAGGTCTACGACTTCCTGATCTCGAGCCAGTACATCGAGCTCTCGCAGGTGGACGAGAAGACCAAGAAGGAGCGACCACAGGACCTGCCGAAGGACGCCCTGGACTCGCACGGCGGCTGGGGTCACAACCCCGGCTTCGAGGGCTACGGACCGATCTGCATGTTGACCGGTCAGGGCGCGCTCGCGTTCGCGCTCTTGAGTCGCTGCGGCATCGACGTCGACCGCTCCCGCCACGATGCCGCCTACGCTTTCATCCGCCGCGGCACCGGCCCCAACGGCTACACCTGGTACGAGGACGAGGTCGCGGGCCCGCAGGCGTGGGCCGACATGGGTCGCACCGGAGCGGCGGGCATCGCCAACGCGCTGAGCCCCTACGCGGAGAAGAAGTACGGCGACGCGGCGCTGAAGCACGCGCGGGTCATCGGCGAGCACCCCGCGAGCTTCCCCGACACCCACGGCTCCCCGATCATGGGTATGGCCTTCGCCGCGGTCGCCGCCCATCTCGACCCGCCGAGCTTCCGCAAACTGATGGACGCCAACCGCTGGTGGTTCACGCTCGCCCAGTGCCCGGACGGAACCTACTACTACCAACCGAACCGCGACAACGCGGGCTACGGCGCCGACTCCCGCATCTCGGCGAGCGCCGCGACCGCGTTCATCCTCTCGCTCCCGAAGCGTGGGCTGGTGATGACGGGTCGGCGGTAGGCGCGCTCTGTCCCCACTGCGGTGTCACGGACAGCTTCCCACACAAACCCAGCGGGGCATCCTCGCCATGCCCGCTGACGGGGACGCTACGGAAACGCGAAACGCTCCCCGGACGGATCCGACCCGCGCACTCGTCGTGACCGAAGCACTCGGATTGGCGAGAGGCGCATGTGGTGCAGAGAACGGGTCGACCCTACCGGCTCTTCAGCGGGCTCGGTCCGAGTCCAGGCCATCGTCCGCACGATCGATGGAGGTCAGAAGAAGCGAGTCGCGGCGCGCGGCCGCGACTCGTCCCCCTTCCCCCTCGCCGCCCCTGCTACTGGGGGCAGGGCGTCAAGGTACAGGGCAAGACTTCGAATCGGCTCACCCGGCACTCCGGAAAGGGATACGCCGGATCGGGACCGTCGAGGAAGAAGAAGGTCAGGAAGTCCACGACGTCGCACAGATCGACCACTCCATCCGCATCGAAGTCGATGCGCGCCGGGCAGTCGTGGTTCGACGTGTCTCCGGCGACGTAATCCAGCCCCGCGAACGCA
>JAGQRC010000474.1 GCA_020425835.1 Planctomycetota bacterium
TCGCGCTCGAGCTCTGCGCTCGGCGGCGTCGATCGCGGTCGATCCGCTCGCGACGCGACGTCCGCGAGCCACTCGGGCCGCTGACGCCGCAACCAGTGACGCGCCCGGTCCGTGGCAAGGCGAACCGCGGTGCGGTGCAGCCAGCCGACGACGTTGTCGATCGGTACGAGCGCAATCGTCGGTCGGTCGAACTCCGCGGCGAGCCGAGCGATCGCCTCATCGGCGACGTCCTCCGCCTCCGCGGGATCGCGCACGACGCGACGGGCCACGGAGATCAGACGGGGACGCGCCGAGAGCGCCGTCGCCCACCATTGAGGGCTCTCCGGCACGGGCGCCGCTCGTGGGATCGAGGCTCGCGATCGTTCGTCGGCCAACACCCACACACCGTTCCGATCCCGCGGTCCTGGCGACGATCGTCGCCGCCACCCGAATGACGCTCCGACCCCGGGTCCTGTTTAGCAGTCCGTCGAAAACGGCTCTCGACCGGAATGAGCTCTTCGACGGGCTGTGAGGGGAACTTCGACTCCGCCCCGAAGGAGATGGCGAAACGGCCCGGGAGGTCCAAACCTCCCGGGCCGTTGCGGGCCGGATCGACATTCTCGGAACGACTCTGCTCTCAGGCAAACGTCGGGTCGCTCGGAATCTCCTCGGGGGTGGGCGGAGTCGGCGTCGACGCCGACTTCGACTTCCGGCCGGTGGCCTTCCTCGTCTTCTTCTTGCTGCCGTCGAGACCGGCGATTCCCGCCTGGACGCGCTGCAGCTCCGCCTTGAGTTCGTCGGCCTGGGAGCTCAGCGCGGTCAGCTCCTGCTGGATCCGGGTTTCCTCGCGGCGCAGGGCTTGGAGCAGGTCTTCGAGCTTGTTCTCGGTCATTCGGTTCCTCCTCGGAGTGTTGGGTCGTGCGACGCTCTGAACCCCAACATCATCGGTCCGGTGGAGATCCGGCTTGACCGGGAGGCGCGCTCACCGGCCGAAGAGGAAAACGAGATACGCGGCCAACGACACCAGATCGATCGTCACGACGATCAGGCGATGCCACCGGTTGCCGAGCCCCAACAGCAGAGACTGGAGCGCGACGAGCACGGAGAGAACGCTCGGGAGCTCGATGAACATCACCGTGGATCCGACAACGATGGTCTGGGGGGATTGCAGCGCGGCCCACGCGGCTCGCGTTCGCCACAGGTACGCGACGAACGCGATCCACAGGACGACTCTCAACTCGATCGTGACGACGAGGGCCGCGAAGCATCGCGAGTTGTCGGTGCGCCTGTGGTACAACACGACATCCCCTGTCGACACTCGACCCAATGTTCTCGAGGCGGCCCCGAGGAGGCTCCATGCTCCACGATCTCGAACTCGCTCGCAAACTGGAAGCGGCACACGTCGGCGACGGCGAGTCGGCGGCGAACGCCGTGCGAGAGCTGTTTCCCGAGATCGGTGCCGACTTCGAGCCCATCGCCGGAGGCTCGGCGATCTACTGCGGAGTGGGCTCTTACCTGACCCACGCCCTCGGACTCGGCATCGGGCGGGACGTCAGCGACGCCGAGCTCGAAGCGCTCGAGCAGTTCTACGCGGAGCGCGGCTCGGCGATCGAGATCGACCTCAGTCCGTTCGCCGACGCGTCGCTTCCGGCGCGGTTGTCCGCTCGGGGATACCGGGCCGATCGCTTCGAGGGCGTCCTGGTCCGTGAGATCACGGCGCGAGATGCGGAGTACGTGCTTCCCCCGGATGCGACCTTCACGATCGAAGAGGTCTCTCCGAACGCCGCCGACACCTACGCGCGCGTCCTGCGCGATGGTTTCGCCCTTCCCCCGGAATTCGACGACGCCATGACCCAAGCGGGACGAACCACGGCGGCGATGCGAAGCGGACGACGCTTCTTCGCGCACGTCGATGGCGAACCGGTCGGCTGCGGTTCCGTCAACATCCACGGGGATGTCGCGAGCCTCGGGGGCGCCGCCACGCTTCCAGCGTTCCGTCGTCGTGGCATCCAATCGGCGCTCGTCGGCTGGCGCCTCCGACTCGCGGCCCGAAGCGGCGCGACGCTCTGCAAGGTGGAGACACTTCCCGGGAGCGCCTCACAGCGCAACATGGAGCGCCTCGACTTCCACCCTGCCTACACGCGGATGGTGATGATCCGCGAGCACGCGACGGAGTCGTGAACCCCGCGGGCATGGCGGACAACGATCGCTCTTGCCAATGCGTCTTCCACGAAGGAGGCGCGGATCCCGCACCCTGCAACTCGGGCGAAAGGGAAGAACATGCCGACCACCCCCGGAGCGAGTCGCCGAGTCGAGCTGCCCTACGAGCATCGCCAATCGGGAGCCATCACGCGGGCGGGCATCGGGATGGGGATCGGCATCACGGTGGTCGTGCTGATCCAGACCGAGGGGGGCCCACCGCTGTGGATCGCGTCCTCCGTTCTCGTCGTGCTACTCCTCGCGTTCGTGGCGTTCGGCTCACTGACCACGTCGGTCGATCGAGATCGCGTCGCCGCGCGATTCGGGCCGGGTTGGATCCACTTCGACTTCGACATCGTCGACATCGCGTCGGCTCGCTCGGTGCGCAACCCTTGGTTCGTCGGCTGGGGCATCCGCTGGATGCCGGGAACGTGGATCTACAACGTCTCCGGACTCGACGCCGTCGAGATCGAGCTGAAGAGTGGGAAGCGCTATCGCCTCGGCACGGATGAACCCGCGGCGCTCGAGGCCGCGATCCGAGCGGCGCTCGACCCGTCCTCGGTCTGAGGGCCGCTGCTTCCCGCGTCGCGTGTTACCCAGTACGCTGCCCTCATGGAACCTCAGGCTGCCGACACCCAGGGCGCGACCGAGTGGACCGTGATCCGCACCGGCCCGATCGCCGAAGTCACGGTCCTGCAAGCGGTCCTCGAATCCGAGGGGATCCCGACCTTCGTCCCGGACCAGAACATGAAGGTGATCGACCCCTTCATCACCGGCATCAACGCCTTCGACGTTCGACTGATGGTGCCGCGCTGCGATGCCGAGCGGGCCGTGGAACGGCTCCGCGATCCGTCCGAGACGTCGCCCGAGGCGATGGAGTACGAGGAGTGGCCGGACGCCTGGGGCGAGGAGCCGGACGACGCGGCGGATGGAGAGTCGTCACCGGAGGGCGAGAGTTCTCGACTTCGCGACCTCGAAGCGCGGGGACGGCGAATTCGCTGGGCATCCATCGCCTTGGTCTCGTCGCCGATCGCGCTCGCCATGGCGCCCGTCTACTTGCTCGAAACGCGTCAGCTCTCGACTCGACCTCGCGGTCACGCCTACACGATCGCGGCGATCATCGCCGCGGCGGTCTTCACCGGGTTCGAGCTGTGGATTCTGTACCTGATCATGTCGAAGCGCTGAGTTCGATTCGGGTCCACATCACGGGACGATCACCGTCGCCCCCTCGGTGATCTCGATCACTCGACTCTCCTCCCTTCCCTCGAGCGTCCAGGTCACGCGGTACGAACCCGGGGCGAGCCGCAGCGTCGGGGATGAGAACCGACGGTTCCATGCGGCACGGAACGCCTCGGCGTCGAGGGCAGTGATTCGGTAACCCGCCATCCTGAGGTCGTCGCCCACGTCCAAGGCCCCGCCCGACCGCTGCGGCTCGACGATCAGCCGGCCCGGCGCTTCCACCCGGAACGGAAGGAGAGCGAATCGAGGGGAGGAGAGGAGCCCCTCCCCGTTCCATCCGCGGGGAACACCGAGCGTCAACGGGTCGTCACGGAGAACAGGGAGTTCGATGACCTCGCCCGTGCGGTCGACGAACCGCGCCGTAGTGTCGAACCCGACCCGCCGATCCGTCGCGACGATCGTGTCCACCGGCTCGTAACGAACCTCGACGTCGCGATCGCGATCGACGACCAACTCCACTCGCGGTGCAATCGCGGGCAGTGCGCCGACGTGGTGACTGTGCAGCTTGTAGCTCCCGGCCGGCACGCCGTCGAACGTCCAGCTCGTCCGCAGCGACGTTGGACCCGCGCCGTCGTGGCCCGCTAGAGAGTGGAGAACGGACGAAGGGTAGAGCTCGGCGGCCGCCGCCGCAAAAACTAAATAC
>JAGQRC010000475.1 GCA_020425835.1 Planctomycetota bacterium
GTCATCAACAACGTCGACGATGTCGACGCGGCAGTCCGCCGCGCCGAGGCGCGTCGGCTCGGCGGCGAGATCGACGACTTCGCCCTCGTTCGCGACCATCTTTCGTTCGCGCTCGAGGAGTGCGGATTGAGCATCGCCGATCTCGGGCGCATCCCGCACTATTCGGACTGGGCGCTCGTCGCGGTCACGCTGCCGGGAAGCCCCTGGTTGGTCCACTGTGACGCAGAGGTCGAGGTGTCGCAGGCCGAGCCGGGCCGCGATTGGATCTCGGCATCGATCGAGCGCCTCGAGCAGGATCCACGTCTTCTCGTCGCCAATCCCGCCTGGTCTCCGACCGAGGCCGCCCGGGAAGCGGAGCAGATCGACGGTTCCTTCGCGTTGGGATACGGCTTCAGCGATCAGCTCTTCCTGGCACGTCGCCGGGAGCTCGCCCGACCGATCTACCGCGAACGCCATCCCCTGAGCCTTCGGTATCCGTTGGCCCATATCGCTCGCACCTTCGAGTGCCGGGTCGATGCCTTCATGCGCTGTCACGAGCGACGACGCGCAACCCATCTCGATGTCGAGTACCGACACTGCGGACCGACCGGCCGCTCCTATCCCGATGCCACTCGGGTCGAGCGCTGGCGACGACGATGGCAACGACGAGTGCTGCGCCGCTACCGCAACCGGATGGCGTGACCCCCGCGGACACCGAGCGTCGCCTTCCGGTCGCGCGAACCCCCGACGGACGATCGGCGCATCGCCGAACGTGACCGCGCGCGTTCGAGCTGCGTTCTGCCGCCTCGCGAAGTTCGGCACGAGAGTTGAACCGCGTTCCGCGTCCGCGCGGGAGTCCCGTCACCCTCGTCTCCAGTCCGGAAGCGACATCGGCGCTCACCCCTGGCATCGGCCTCATCGGTGACTCGTGCGCGTGGCTCCTGTCTCCAAGCCTGCGATCCCATGGAACGGAGTGGATCGTGATGTTCTCGCGTCCGAGCATCTGCCTCGGTCTGGATCGGCGCAGCAGCGACGTCGGATGTGCGACGATGGACCGCTCCCGCGCCATCGTCGCGAGCGTTGCCGAGTCGTGGCGATGCTACCGAGTCGCCATCGGCCCGCAGCTCCTCGACCCGTCGCAGTCGGCATCGTCGGCGTACCCGGTGCTCCCGCCGTCGCGATCGATGCTCCTGGAGATCGGGCGGAGCGATCTCGACCGGCACCGGCAGCGCCTCGAGCGGGAGCGACGACGACGCGGTGGGGGGCGACTCGCCGCCATGTCGTTGCAGTCGGACCGAGACCACTTCCGCGGCTTCTTCATCGATCGCGGAGCCGAGGACGCGCCGGAGTTGGTCTGGCCCGGCGTCCCGTTCGAGCTCGCTCTCGCGGGCATCGCGAGGCTGCTTCCTCGATCTCGCGTCGTCACCATCATGTGGAGCGACGGCGACGCCTCCCGGATCGTGTTCACTCGGGGTGGTCGGCTCGATGTCGCCGCGACGCTCGATCATCGTCGGATCGGGGCGAACCGTGCCTCGGGAGCCATGATCGCGACGCGTCGACGTCGGCCACCGCAGCGAGGTGCGCGCGTCGAGTTGCATCCCCGGTCCGGAGCGGTGGAAGGGCCGACGTCGCTCCGTGCGGTGACGATCGACGAGCTCATCTCGATCGGCGGCGCCTTCGCCGTCCGAGAGCTCCCCCGTTCGGAGTTCCTCGCGCGCGAGCCTCACCGACGTGAGGTCGCGCGAACCGCTGCGCGCGCTCTGGGCGTCGGTCTCGCGGTCGTCGGCATGTCGACCGCGATCCACCGTGCGTGGAGCATCGATCGAGGGATTCGCCGCGAGACGCGCGCGCTCGAAGACGACCGTCGGCGCTGGGAGCGCCGGCTCTGGGAGCGTCAGTGGAGCATGCTCTCGCGGGAAGCGGGGGAGCGCTGATGCCGGCTACCCGGATCGCACTCCTCGCGATCGTCGTGATGATGATCGCCGCCGGTTACGCGCTTCACCGCGCCGGAGAGCTCGAGGCCCTTCGGCTCGAGCGCGCCGCGCTCAAAACTCGGGAAGGACCGATGGTCCGGGACGCTCGGAACGGTGAAGAGACGTCCACGGGTTCGGAGGGAGCGGAGTCGCGACCGACGCCGCTCCCCACGCCGACGGAGCGCGAGTCCGCGGAGTCATCCGGGAGCGGGAGCGCGACGACCTCCCGCGCATCGACGAGATCCATGTTCGATGAAGGATCCGCCGGGACCGAACGATCGACCGACTCGAACGACTCCGTCGATGGTCCCGAGTACTGGACGGTGCCCCGACCGTGCCCACCGCGAGTGCTCGGCTGGGTCGCGGGTCGCGGGCGATCGGAGGTCTTGCTCCGATTCGGGCGAGACGTCGACGTCTGGCTGAGCGAGGGCGAGTCGTTTCGCGGCCGCACCCTGCTCCACATCGGCGCGGACCATCTGATCCTCGCGGAGGAGGAGCGGCCCTGGTCGCTCGCGCTGCCCATCGCATCGCGCACGCGCGCCGCGAGTCGCGGGGTCGGGGGCTCGCGATGAATCGGGGGGTCGTCCTGCTGCCGGTGCTCGCATTGCTGATCGTCCTCGTCGCGGTGGTCGTCGCGGCGCTGGAGTCGGAACGCGCGGGTCGTCGTTGGCGCGCGGAGGAACAACGGACGCGAGCGATCGAGACCGCGGTGCGCTGGGGTCTCGTCGCTCTGGAGACCGAGCTTCGCCGACGGTTGGTCGACGACGTCGATCTCGGATCGGCGGCGCGCGAAGTAGCGGTCGATCGCTGGCTCGAGGTGGGGTGCGGCACTCGAGCGCGGGTTCGAGGGCGGATCGACTTCCCCGACGCGGATCGCGCGGTTCCGTACCGGACCGTGACACGGGGTGGAGACGGACGCATCGCTTCGGTCTGGAGACCGGCGTACTTCCAGTCGGAGATCGGCGTCGAGCGGCTCCAGGAGATCGTCGGATCGAGTGACTCGGACACGAGCCCTGAGACGCGACGTTGGCTGGCGCATCGGCTGTGTGAGCTCCGGGACCTGCGCACGTGGGACCAGCTCCAATCGACGTTGGTCCAGCGCGCGGAGAGCGAGCCGCCGCTTCCCCGAGAACGACTCCGCTCGGAGCTCCCGGCGATCATCCGTCAGCTCGATCCGAACCCGAGACTGCGACGCACCAACAGTCACCCGTGGCGGACGGCCGGACCCGATCGCGGTCGCGAAGAGGGCCACGGCGCGGTGCTCCTCCCCGGCCTGTCCGGACGGTTCGAGTTCGGGGTCACCGTGACGATCGACGGCGATCCTCGACCGAGTGTGGAGCGAACGCGGCGTGCGCGTCTCCTCGAACGACGGCGCCTCTCGACGGAGTCCGACTGGTTGCGCAGCGAAGCGCTGCAGCCCGATGGCGTCGAGATCGACGGAGCGCAACTCGGACCGGAGCGGATCGACGACGCGACGCCGCGGTTCGGCGCGGAGGTTCCCGTCGCGGACACGTCCGCGGCGACTTCGACGGTCGCGTGGACACCGTGGGGAGGTCTCTTCGACACTTCGGGCGCACGGCGTTGGGTCGGTGCGGGGATCTCGAGCGAGTGGGCGATCGAGGGCGACGTTGGGCCGGTGCTCGGTCTGCGACCCTTCGTCGGGTCGCGATGGGTCGAGGAGCGTCCGAACGGTCTGGTCGTCGTCGCGGCGCGAGGCGGACTCGAGATCGCGCGGGTCGTGGACGGGGGGCGCGGGTGGGGGACCATCCTCGATCGGATCTGGACCTGCGAGGGGAGCGGACGCGTCCGATGGACCGACGGCGACGGGGTGACTTGCGCGGAGGTCGTTCTGCCCGGGCCCGTGCTGCACACGTTCCCGTCGCGCCAACCTCCGGGCGTCGTGGTCCGCACGGCGACGCGATGGTGGCGGGTCGACCCGGAGGGTGCCGTCCGCGACCTCGGCGCCCTCGATCCCGTCGAGGATGGCGAGCGTTACGCGTCGGACCTGCGGAGCGGAGTCTGGTCACTCGGCGACGGAGGTCGACTCCTTCGCCATCGGTCGGCGCCAGGGACCCCGCCGACGATGGAGCTCCGTCT
>JAGQRC010000476.1 GCA_020425835.1 Planctomycetota bacterium
GAATTGCCGGAGCCGAGCAGCATGATGTTCAGGAGATCGGAGCCGAGGTTGGTCTGGCCGCGCACGATCCACTGAGTGCCGTCCGGGCTGAAGACCATGTCGAGCAGACCCATCCACTCGGCGGCGACGGGCATGCCCGAGAGATCGAGGGCGCCGGGGATCGACGCGCTCGGGGTTCCGGTGATCTCGGAGTAGATCACCTCGTGATCGGGTTGAGCGAGCGCCACGGCCGAGGAGAGCGTGAGAGCGACCGTGAGCGAACACAAGACGCGGATGCGACGCGCGAAGGCGTCGGAGAGGGGCTGAAGCATGATGACCTCCAATGAGGGGGAGTCTCCCGCGGCGGGGGTTCCCCGTCAATGAACCGTCTCCGGCTTCGGTGAGGGGCCGAGCGTCAGGCGGCCCCATCGCGTCACCCGGATGTGCGGCGGAGTTCGATCGGGCCCGGTCCGAACCGGGGCTTCCGCTCCCAGACCAGGTAGCTCCCGATCCGCGAGGCGACGTACTCGGTGGAGAGGAGCTCCCGGAGCTCATCGTCCTCGCGCGTCCGGATCAGCTGCGCCAGCGTGTTGTGGTGGATCGCCATCACGAGGAACTGGGTCCGGGGATCGCGGAGCCGACCCATCAGGATCGGCCTCGTCTCCCAGTGCCAGTCGGGCATGAACGCGAAGTGCGAGGTGTGATGCACGACGTCCTTGCTGCCGACCACCGTGCGGCCCGGCTCGAGTCGAGCGAGGACGTGGTCGCGGAGTTCCCGAGTCCCGTGTTCGCCGTAGCCGAGGTGCACGTGATGATCGCTCCGGCGCTGCAGGAGATGTTGGCCGGTCGCGGTGCCGAGTCCGACCAGGAGGAGCAACGCGACGACGGGGAGCGGGCGCGCCGACCGGCGACGCGACGCCCAGGCCACCGCGACGGCCGCGAGGAAGGGTGACGCAGCGAGAGCGAGCGTCGACCCGATGCTCGCGAGGCCGCGACTCGGCCACTCGTTCCAGCCGAGGAATGCGAGCTTCAGGTCGAAGGTCGCCGCGAGGATCGGATCGCCGAGCAGTATCCGGAACGCGAGCGCACCCGCGAACGCGGTGGCGGCGAAGCGCCAGCCGAGTCGCTCCGGCGCGGTCCCACTCAGGGTGAAACCGGCGAGGGCGACGAAGAGCGCCGCGAACGGCATCCAGACGACGTGGTAGCGGGGGAAGCCGAACGACGCTCCCGCGACCAGGGTGTCGAAGAGGAAGAGGACCGACACGATCATCGCGAGCATGCCGGTTCCCGGTCGCCACGCTTTGGACCACGTGGAGAATCGTAGGAGAGCGGCGCCGAGGAGCGCGACGAACGCGAAACCGAGCCAGAGCACGACCACCGTCGCCTGTCGCGCCAGCCAGATCGCCTTCGCGGCGAGCGACGGCACGACCGTCCGAGACTGCGCGGTTCCCACCAAGTAGTCGATGCAGGTCAGCGGACTCGTGTCGAGCTCGAAGCAGTACGGGACCCAGAACGCCAGGAAGAGTGTGAAGCCGCCCAGCACGACGACGAAGCCGTAGCGTAGCGCTTCGCGAATCCCGTGCGTGTGGGCGAGGGTGACCACCATCGCGAAGCCGATCAGCACCGGCGAGACGATCTTGATCGCGAAGCAGAGCGCGCAGAGCGAGCCGAGACCGAGAAGGGCCCACCCGGAGAACGAGCGTCCGCGCTCGGGCATCTGTCGCAGTGTCGCCCCGACCCAGAGGGTCAGGAAGAAGTGGTGCACCGCGGTGTCCGCGGTGATGACGAGCGAGCCTTGCACGACCAGGGGTGAGAGGAGGTAGAGCACACCGATCCAACCGACCAGACCCGCCGGAAGGGGAGTCGGGTCCCCGTCGGGTCCCCGTCGGCGCAGGTCGCGGGCGATACCGAGGAGCAGCAGGAAGGTGCCGATCGTCGCGAGGACCCCGACCAGACGCGCCGCGACTTCGTGCACGCCGAGCAGCGCGAACGATCCCGCGACCATGGTGTAGTAGCCGTGCGGATGGAAGACGTTGACGTCTCCCTCCACCGTCATCGCCCGACCGTCGCGGAGGAGCGTCTCCGAGGCGAAGAACTCCCAGGTCTCGTCATCCATGAACGGTGTATCGAGGTGAGGCCCGACGGCGATCAGGTAGGTGGCGATGATCGCCGCGGCCAAGACCCAGTTCGTCACGGAGGTTCGACGTTGACCCGTCGATTCGAGGCGCTCCCCATGATCCAGCATCGACTCCCCGTTCGGCGATTCCACTCCCCACTCCACCCCCTTATCGGCCGATGCGGGGAGCGCATTGACGCCGCAATGCGGAGTTCGAGAAGGGAACGTCCGTCACGGACAGCCGGTGTACCCCACGCAGTAGAGCGGCGGCGCCGTCAGGTTCTGCCCGCACTGGGGCGGGGTGGGCCAAGGGATCGGGGCCCCGCCGAAGAGTGAGTCGAGGAGAGCGACACCGTCGAGAAGGGGCTCGACCACGCCATTCGCGTCGACGTCGCGAGCGGCGGGGCAGAGGAACGCGCCGGACGGGTAGGCGCCGAGGGACTCGAGGATCGTGATCGCGTCACCGATCTCGACCGAACCGTTGATGTTGGCGTCGCCGCGCATGAACTGCGGGCCTTCCGTCAGGGCGAAGATCCCGCCGAACTCCAGCGAGATCTCCTGGTAGATCGGCAGCCCCTCGATGGTCGACTCCGCGGCGTAGAGCGCGTCGATCGGAACGTCGTCGGGATTCGCGGCGGTGAGCTGGGCGATGGTCACCGCCGGAGAGAGTGGATTGGCGCTGGTGCAGTTGTCGCCACCGTTGCCCACGAGGACGACCACCCGATCTCCGGGGGTCGCGCTGGCGGCGATCGCGAGCGCAGCGGTCAACCCCGGTACGAGGCAGGTCTGACCGGCGGGGACGAACTGAAGGACGAAGTCGATCGCGTCCGCGACGGCGAGCGGCGTGGCTCCGACGACGTCGGGCGAGAACTCGATCACTCCTGCCCCGAACACGACGATCGAGAACCGCTGGGTCGGACCGAGTTGGCCGAGCGTGTCGACGAGCTCCGCCTCGACGGCAACCCAATCGCCGAACCAGTCCATACTGTTCGAGCGATCGACGCAGAAGACGATGTCGCTCTCCTCGATCGGCACGCCGAAGAACTCGACGACCTGGCCGTCCGATCTCACGGTCCAGAGCATCAGCAGCCCGAGGCCCGCCAGTCCCGAAGCCGATCTCGACATCCCCATGTTGCTCTCCTTCGCTTCCCCCCGCTTGCAGTGTCGGACGATGGCGACGACGGGATCCTGCGCATTTCGTTGGATGTCGTTCCGGGGTCGAGCGAGCGTCGTTCGGGTTGGTCCCTCCCCCGAGAGGCACCAAAGAACAGCTCGATCACTCGCTCGACGGGTTCCGCATGGCGGGGAGCTCGTGACCGGGACACGAGGGTCCGTGTGGGCACGAGCGGCGGTGTGCGCGCGTCACGGGCAGGCGGTGTAGTCGCTGCAGGTCAGTGCACCGGGGCTCTGGCCGCAGGTCGGCGAGGTCGGCCACGGCAACGGAACGCCGCTGCCGAAGAGGTGATCGAGCAGCGCGATCGCGTCCGCGATCGGTTCGACACTGCCATCGGCGTTGACGTCCCGCGCAGCCAAGCAGACGAGCGATCCGCTCGGTGACGTGATCAACGACTCCAGGAGCGCCACGACGTCGCCGATCTCGAGCTGACCGTTGTCGTTGACATCACCCCGCACGAACCGCGGGCCCTCCGCGAGCGCGAAGATTCCGCCCGTGGAAGCGGCGAGATCGGCGAACACCGGGGGCGGCGAGACCACTGGGGCGCTCGACGACGCGATCACATCGATCGGAATGAGGGAGAAGCCTGCGGAGAGGATGCTCGACACGACGTCGCCCGGGGGCAATGCGGTCGGACCCGACACACAGTTGTCGGCAACCGTGGCCACGAGCACGACCACCCGGTCGCCCACCGATCCGGTGGACGCGATCTGGAACGCGTTGACGACGCCCTCGACCAGGCAGCGAGTACCGCTCGGAGTCAACGATTGCAGGAAAGC
>JAGQRC010000047.1 GCA_020425835.1 Planctomycetota bacterium
TGGACGTCGAGTCGCAGGTGGGAATCCGCCTCACCGAGAACTTCGCCATGTCGCCGGCGGCGTCGGTCTGCGGCATCTACTTCGCGCACCCCGAGGCGAACTACTTCGGGGTCGGCAAGGTCCGCAAGGATCAGATCGTCGACTACGCGAAGCGCAAGAAGATGGACGAGACGATCGTCGAGCGCTGGCTCGCCCCGAGCCTCGACTACGAGACGGAGGCCCCGCTGCCGGAAGGACCCCCTCCCCTCCCAAAGCGCCGAAGCCGGGCCTCTTCTCCGACAGCTGAGCGCGCCGGCTAGCAAGACCTCTCCAAGACCCGACGGCGGTCGCTCGAATCGCCTCGCTCCGTCCGGCCACCCCGTGGAACGACGTCTGTCGTCTCCGCGCGCGGGCTCGACTGTCACGGTTTCGGACACTCACGAAGAGGCCTTCCTCGAGTTGCGACGATGTTCGGGAGGTGTCGACCTGGGGGGATAGCATCGGGACCCGTGTCCACGGGTCCCGATCGATCCACCATCACCAGGGAGCACATCGACATGCGTCTGCGGAACTCGAAACTCGCGATCGTCGTCGCCATGTTGGTGTCCGGCCCGCTCGCGGGCCAAGCGGTCATCCAGGTACCGACCGACTTCGCAACGATCCAGGCGGCCATCGACTTCGCGTCCGACGGCGACACCGTCGAACTGCTCCCCGGGACCTACGTCGAGAACGTCGATCTCCTCGGCAAGGCGATCGTCCTCACGAGCACGGACGGCGCGTCCGTGACCACCATCGACGGGAGCGCGTGCACCACCGGCTCCGAGCTCTGCAGCACGATCTCCTGCCGCAACGGCGAAGGCCGGGACACGGTGCTGACGGGCTTGACGATCACGGGCGGCTCCGGCACGACGGTCGTGAGTTCGGGGCTGACCACGATACGGGGGGGTGGCATGTACAGCGAACTCGCGAGCCCCACCGTGACCGACTGCGTCTTCGTCGGCAACGGAGTCTTCACCGGCTACGGCGGCGGCATCTGCAACTACAACAACGTCGCCGAGATCACGGACTGCGAGTTCACCGGGAACACCGGAAGGCGTGGTGCGGGCATCACGAACTTGGGCTCGAATGCCACGATCTCGAACTGCACTTTCCTGAGCAACAGCGGCTCCGGAATCGCAAACCGCCCCACGCTGAGTGGCGGGCCAAGCGATGCAACGATCACGGCATGCACGTTCATCGGTAACATCGCGCACAATGGTGGCGGCGTGTTCAACTCGGACAGTCACCCGACCATCACCTCGTGCACGTTCGAGGGCAACACGGCCTTCGAGCTCGGCGGAGGTGGGATCATGAACTTCAGCGACTCCAGCTCCCTCGTGGTGGGATGTACGTTCGTCGGGAATCTGGCCATGGGTGCCATGTTCGTGGACGACGGATTCGGTGGCGCGATCGGGAACCTCCAGGCGGAGGGGTCGACCATCCTCGGCTGCTCGTTCTTCGGGAACATCAGCGATGGAGGCGTCGGCGGCGGGGTCTCCGGAGGTGCGTTCGGGGGAACTTCGACGGACACCTGCTTCCTCGAGAGCTGTGTGTTCAGCGGCAACTCGGCGACCTACCCCGGAGGCGCGATCTCCGTCCAGAGCACCGACGTCGTGGTTCGAAACTGCACGTTCAACCAGGACTCGGCGGTGTCGGGCAGCTCTGTCGCCCTCCTCGGGAACACCGCTGGCCTGCTGGAGAACTGTCTGTTCCACCCGGGCGATCCGATCTCGATCATCCACACCGCCTCATCGCTGATCGTGAGCCACTGCTGCAATGCCGGAGTCGATGGGGTCGGGGGTAACTTCTACGCCGAGCCGCAATTCGTGGATCCGCCCGGGGCGGACGGCGTCGTCGGGACCGCCGACGATGATCTGCATCTCCGGGTGACCTCACCCTGCATCGACACCGGAGACGCAACCCTTGGGTTGCTCTGGGACTTCGATCTCGATGGCCAGGCTCGCACGATCTGTGGTGGGGTCGACATCGGGGCCGATGAGTTCGACGGTTGCCCGGAGTCGTTCGTTCGAGGGGACGGCAACGACGACGGCGCGGTCGACATCGGCGACCCCGTCCACGCCCTGAGCTACTTGTTCATGGGAGAAGACGCGAGCTGTCTCGACGCGCACGACTCCAACGACGACGGCGCCGTCGACATCGGAGACCCCGTCTACACACTCGGGCATCTCTTCTCGGGAGGGCCTGCGCCACTCTTGCCCTACCCCGACTGCGGCTCCGATCGAACCGGGGACGGGATCGCCTGTGAGAGCTACCTGGCCTGCCCCTGATCGCGGCCGAAGCCCGCTCTCCGCTCCCCGACACGACTCGCGTCCGTCCGTCCGCGAGGAGGCGGACGACGACGTCGCGGAAACTTCCACTCGATCGGTAGATGCGACAATGCCCCCGCACCGGGGTTCGGCCCGGTAGAATCGAGCCGCCCCCACGCGATGGTGAAGGACATATCGTGTCTTCCAGAAAAGTCGTCCCCTCGATCCGCTCCCTCGGGTTCGTCTTCGGCGCGGTGGTGGCTCTCACGAGCACCCTCGCGCGGGCCGACACCCCGTCGATCGTGATCACCTACGGGACCACGCAGGCGGTCGGTGACCTCGGCACTCCTCAGGTCTGGGCCAACGTGCTCGGGAACGTCTCTTCGACCGACGGGATCGTCTCGCTCGGGTATCGGTTGAACAGCGGACCGGAGAGCCCGCTCTCGGTGGGTCCGTATCCGTCGCCCCCGAGTGGACCGCGCCGGCTCTACTTCCCGGGCGACTTCGTCGTGGAGATCGATCGCGCGAACCTGGTGCCGGGGAACAACACCGTCTCGATCCACGCCGTCGATGGGGCCGGCGACGAGGCGACGGTCGATGTCACGCTCGTCAACACCGTCGGCGTCGCCTGGCCACTCCCCTACTCGATCGACTGGTCGACGGTGACGAACTTCCTCGACGTCGTTCGCGTCGTCGACGGCGACTGGCAGCAAGTTCCGGGAGGCGTTCGACTCGTCACCCCGACGGACCGCGGCTACGACCGCGTCCTCGTCCTCGGGGACGTCACCTGGTCGGACGTCGAGGTGACCGCGGAGATCACGATCCACGCCTTCGACCCGGGATACCTCGGCACCGTCAGCGGCTCCGCCACCGTGGGCATCACGACCTCGTGGCAGGGGCACACGACGTTGATCGCTGGCGAGCAGCCCCACGCCTGGTGGATCCCGCAGGGCGCGAACCTGAGCTACGACTTCCACTTCGACGGTCAGCCGATCGAACGCGCCTACCTCGGCCTCGGCCGTCCTGCGCCAGAGCCATCGGTGTTCCCGGCGCCCGCCTCGCTCCAGCTCTCGCTCGGCGTGAGCTACACCTTCAAGCTGCGCTCGCTCACGCTTCCCGGGGGCCACACCGAGTACCGCGCAAAGATCTGGGAAACCGGCACCGCCGAGCCGGACTGGTTCGTCAACCTCGTCGAGCTCGACGATGGCCAGAACGTCGGGTCGGTCCTCCTCATCGCGCATCACGTGGATGCGACCTTCGGCAATGTCACGGTCTTGCCGATCCTCGACGACGGGACGCCGCCGGTGATCTCGAACGTCTCGATCGAGAGTTTCGGTGACAGCGCGATCTTTCGTTGGACGACCGACGAGGCGACGACCGGTGCGGTCGAGATCGGCACGACGACCGCGTACGACGTGGGCAGCTTCGCTTCGCCGGACTACGCGTTCGACCACGAGCTGGTCGTCAATGGCCTCGCCTTCGGGCAGCTCTACCATTGGCGCGTCCTCGCGGCCGACCGCTGGAGTCATCTGGAGATCACACCCGATGACACGTTCACCTCGGCGGTCCCGCCGAACTCGACGGCGACGAGCGATGAGTTCTGCGGCACAGCACTCGGCAACTGGAGCTTCCACGATCCAGTCGGCGACTCGACGTATGCGGTGCTCGACGGTGAGGTCGAGGTGGACGTGCCCGGGACGATCGCCCACGACTACTTCGGTCAGGATGAGCTTCCGCGGATTCGCCAGCCGGTGACCGACACCGACTTCTGGGTCGAGGTCGAGTTCGAGAACCCGGTCGCCCCGGGGACCTGGCACGGCTTCCTCTTCGAGTCGTCGATTCCCGGGTTCGGACGCGCCCTCCGCCTGGAGTTCATCCGTCAGTCGTCGGGGCCACAGCTCTTCATCGGCCGCTTCGACAACCTGGTCGCGGTGGATCTCGACGCCGAGACACGCACCGGCACCGAGCGCTTCCTCAGAGTGATCCGCACGGGGAACCAGTGGACCGTGTTCACCGCCTCCGCCCCGGGGGCCTGGACGCACGCCGTCGACTTCACGTGGAGCATGACCGTCGAGTCGATCGGGATCTCGACCGGTTGCAACGCGCTGGTGCCGCACGTCAACCGCATCGAGGTGTTCCGGGATCTCGGGGATCCGGTGCAGCCGAGCCCGACCTGCAGCACCGGCGGCAGCGGGTTCCGACGAGGCGATGTCAACGACAACGGGTCGGTCGACATCGCGGACGTCATCTTCCTGCTCGTCCATCAGTTCGAGGGCGGTCCGCTCTACTGCGATGACGCCGGCGACACGAACGACGACGGCGCGATCGACATCAGCGATGCGGTCTCGATCCTCGCCTATCTCTTCACCGGCGCGGGCCCCCTCCCCGACCCGTTCTCCACGTGCGGGCCCGACCCGACCGCCGATCCGCTCGGTTGCGCCGCTTCCGCCTGCCCCTGATTGCCCCCGGCCCGATCGAACGTCGCTTCCCGGTGGACCCCAGGCACCACCCGAGGAAGGGACACCATGCGCAAGTTCGCCATGCTGCTCTGGATCTGCGGAATCATCGGCGCGACGGCCACCATCCACGCCGGACAACTCCGTCTCACCGACGGCCAGGAGATCTCCGGGCGGCTCTCGCTCGTTCTCCCCGAGAACGTTCTCGTCTCGAGCTCGGACGGGAAGCCCCTGCGGCTCGATCGCTCGGCCGTCGTCGCCTTCGCGGACGGGAAGTGCACCGCGAAGCGTCGGGACGGGGAGGACCAGGTGCGCTTCGACCGAACGCGGATCCGAGGGCAGCTGCTCTGCCTCGATGCGGCGCGTGGCGTGGTGTTGTTCCTCAAGCGGAACGAGCCCCGCATCGCGGTGATCCCCCGGGAGCAGCTCTTCCGCTCGGTGACCCTCGGCAGTTCCGAAGCTCCGGTGATGTCCGACGCGATCGTGGAGGAGGTCGAGAAGCAGGTGCGACGATTCGTGCAACGGGAGCGGTGGGACGAGGCCTCGCGACTGACCGAGTGCCTGGAGCTGTTCCTCGTCGCGTCGCGAGACCCTTCAACGGACCGGCGGAAGCGCGCGCGTTGGCTGGCGGAGGATGTCGCGGCGGGAGCGTTCGAGCTGACCGTCGCCGAGAGCGTCTCCCGTCGGGACCGGTCGGGCGGAACGTTCGATCAGATCACCTACTCGTTCCGCAGCCGGATCGATCACTTCCTGATCGATGTCGAGGTGTGGGCTCAGACGCGATCCGGTGAAGTGCTCCACGGTCGGGTCCAGTGCACCCCGAAGGACCACGGCTGCCGTCAGCACATCGATGCGTTCTACACTTCGGCGACGGACGGCGATGCCGACCCGATCGTCCGCGTCCGCGTGGTGTTGAAGCGTCAGGGAGCGGTCATCGCGGAACGGGTCTCCGACGAATCGACGGGCACGGCCTGGTGGGAGGCATCGGCCGACGATGCGATCTCGCCCTACCCGACCCGGACGTCCCCGCGACACTGCACGCGCAGCCTGCGCAAGTTGGGGGTCGACCGCTGAGCGAACGGCGAAGCCGGCGGGGCGTCGCCCCGTCGGCTCCGCGCGGGTCTCACTCCTTCGGTCGTGCCGGGCGCGTCGTCGTCGGGGGCAGGAAACGCCCCTTCTCGTTCCACGCGCGATCGATCGCGTCGAGGAACTTGCGCGGGTTCGCCTTCACCTTCGGTTCGCAACTCGAACAGCAGAACCGCAGCAGACGCCCGGCGATGACCAACTCTGTGGGCTCACCCATCGATCCGAGCTCGCTGCCCGCGACGACGCACTTCTTCAGCGGGTAGTCGGGACCCTGCGCCTGCTTCACGGCGTCGTCGAGCTTTCGGACGTACTTCGCGGGATCGGATCGCAGCTTCTTCTCCGCGTCCTCCGATGCGACACGAAACAGTCGGTTGCCGACGATCACGTTGCGGGCGACGTCCTTGCCCTTCGACTCCAACGGGTCGCCGGTCACCACGCAGGTCTTCAGCGGATAGTAGCGGAGCTGATCGTTGAACATCAGGTCGTCGATCTTCCGCCACACCTTGGCCGGATCCTTCTCGAAGGTCGGGACGCAGCCCTTGCAGCAGAAGCGAATCTCCCGACCCTCGACCTGGAGGATCACCGGTTTCCCCATATCGCCGATCTCCTCGTCGGAGACGAGGCAACGATTCAGGTTGTAGGGCTCGGTCCACGCCGGGGTCGAGACCGGCTTCGCCGGCGCCGGCGCGCTCTCTTCGGCCGCGATGTACGCCGCCTTGCGCTCGTCCGGCCAGGCGTTGAACGCAGCGTCACACCGGGGGCAACAGAACCCGATGGTCTTCCCCTGGAACGTGACGAAGGTCTTGCCGTCGATGGGCTCCTTGCTGATCGGACACCGAGTGTTGATCGGACGTGCCGCGGGCTCGTCGGCGGCGTAGGTCGAGAGACTCGCCCAGCCGACGAGAAGAAGGGCGGTCAGGAGTGAGCAACGCATCATGATGATTCTCCTTCGGCTGAAGGGATGTCGGTCCGAGCCCGGAGCCGAAACCGTGACTCGGCGTCGAAACAGTAGAGGATCGGGACCACGAACCAGGTGACGCAGGCGACCACCATCCCGCCGAACGTCGGGATGGCCATGGGGACCATGATGTCGGAGCCGCGGCCGGTGCTGGTCAGCACCGGGAGGAGCGCGAGGATGGTCGTCGCGCTAGTCATCACCGCGGCACGAATGCGAAGCCGCCCCCCCGCGATGACGCTCTGGCGAATCGCATCGATGGAGCTGGGTCGCTCCTCGTCGAGCGACTGACGGATCCGGGTGGCCATGATGACGCCGTCATCGGAGGCGATCCCGAACAGCGCCAGGAATCCGACCCAGACCGCGACGCTCAGGTTGAACGGCCGCACCTGGAAGAGCTCCCTCAGGTTGGTGCCGAGCAGATCGACATCGAGGAACCACGGTTGGGAGTAGAGCCAGAGCATGACGAACCCGCCACCCCACGCGACGAACACGCCGCTGAACACCATCAGGGTCACGCCGACCCTGCGGAACTGGAAGTAGAGGATGAGGAAGATGATCCCGAGCGCGAGGGGGAGCACGACCCGGAGGCGCTGCGCCGCCCGCACCTGGTTCTCGTAGGACCCGGCGAACTCGTAGCTCACTCCGGCCGGGACGACCAGCTCTCCGGACTCGATCTTCCCCTCCAAGTAGCGGCGCGCCTCCTCGACGACGGAGACCTCGGCGTGGCCCCGCTTCTTGTCGAACAGGACGTAGGCGACGAGGAACGTATCCTCGCTCTTGATCATCTGCGGTCCGCGGCGGTAGCGGAGGTCGGCCAGCTCCTTCAACGGGATCTGGGCGCCGCCGGGCGCCGCGACCAGGACGTCGCCCACGGTCTCGGGTTGATCCCGCAGCTCGCGGAGATAGCGAACTCGCACCGGGTAACGCTCTCGCCCCTCGACGGTCATGGTCAGCGGCTTCCCACCGATCGCGACCTCGATCACCTCTTGGACATCCGCGACCTGGAGGCCGTAGCGAGCGATGCGCTCGCGATCGATGTCGATCTCGAGGTAGGGCTTCCCGACCACGCGATCCGCGAACACCGCCGCGGGTTGTATGGAGGGCACCTCGAGCAGGAGCCGCTCGAGTGCGAGCCCGAACTGCTCGATGGTCTCGAGATCCGGCCCGTACACCTTGATGCCCATGGGTGCCCGGAAGCCGGACTGGAGCATCACGATCCGCGTCTCGATCGGCTGGAGCTTCGGCGCGCTGGTGACGCCAGGCATGTCCGCCGCCGCGACGATCTCGTCCCAGATGTCCTGAGGGCTCTCGATCTCGTCGCGCCACTGACGAAAGGGTCGTCCCTCGTCGTCCGGGATCAGCTCGCCTCGCTCGTCCCGGATGTACCGCTCGTTCTCGTCGTCGTACCGGAACCGGAGCCGACGTCCGTGGTCGTCGGTGACGAACTCGCTCTCGTACTCGATGATGGTCTCGATCATCGAGACCGGCGCGGGATCGAGCGGGCTGTCGACCCGACCGATCTTGCCGACGGAGCTCTTCACCTCGGGCACGCTCAGGATCCGACGATCGAGCTCTTCGAGGATGTCCTTCGCCTCGCCGATCGACGCGTGCGGCATGGTGGTCGGCATGTAGAGGAACGAGCCCTCATCGAGAGACGGCATGAACTCGCTGCCGAGCCCGGGAAGAGCGTGCGCGAGATCGATGACGAGAGGATCCCGCCGAATACCCTCGGGCAGCCATCCCCACAGACGGTCGAAACCGAGCCAGGCGGTCGCCCCGAACAGGGTCACCGCCAGGGGAGGCAGGAGCGCGACTCCCTTGTGCCGCAGACACCAAGCGAGGAGCGTCGGGAAGAGCGATCGGACGGCGAAGAAGAAGAGGAGCAGGAGCCCCACGAGCGCGGCGATGAAGATGGCGTTGCCGGAGAGACCGGGCTCCGGACCGAGCGGCTCCCAGTTTCGCGCGAGGACCACCAGCACGAGCAGGACCGCGACGCCGCTCGCCGTCACCTCCAGGGCGCGCACCATTCTCGCGGGAAGGCTCGGGCGCGCGACGAAGTAGATGCCCAGCGCTGAGATCAGCAGGCCACCGAAGATGTCGAGCGTCAGAGCGATGACGCTACCGAGAGCGACCACCGTCGAGCCAGCCCATCTCCTCCACCGCGGACGGCGCACTCGAAACCCGAGGATCAGTTGCGCGGCGGCCGGGAGGAGCGTCAGCGCGACGACGATCGAACCGATGAGCGCGAAGGTCTTCGTGTAGGCCAACGGCTTGAACAGCTTCCCCTCGGCGGCCTCCATGGCGAACACCGGGAGGAAACCGACGACAGTGGTCGCCACCGCGGTGAGCACGGCGCCGCCGACCTCGGTGGATGCGCGATAGACGACCTCGAGGCGGGGCTCGTCGGGATCGGCCTCGTCGAGCGCGCGGAGGATGTTCTCCGAGAGCACGATCCCCATGTCGACGATGGTCCCGATGGCGATCGCGATTCCCGACAGGGCCACGATGTTCGCGTCGACCCGGAAGAGCTTCATCCCGATGAAGGTGACGAGCACGGTGATCGGGAGCATGGCGCTGATCAAGAGACTGCTCCGCAGGTGGAGCAGCATCAGGACGACGACGATGATCGTGACCAGCACCTGCTGGGTGATCGCCGAGTCGAGCGTCTGCAGGGTTTCTCGGATCAGGCCGGTCCGGTCGTAGAAGGGCTGGATCGTGACCCGACTCTCGGTGCCATCCGCGAGGACCTTGCTCGGCAGCCCGGAGGCGATCTGCGCGATCCGCTCCTTGACCCGCTCGATCGTCGCCATCGGGTTCTCGCCGTAGCGCACGACGACGACACCGCCGACCGCCTCTACCCCCGACTTCGTCAGCACACCTCGGCGGATCGCGGGGCCGACGGCGACGGTTGCGATGTCGCGCAACAGGATCGGCTGTCCATCGCGTGCGGTGATCGCCGTCTCCTCGAGATCCTCGACACCTTCGATGAACCCGAGCCCCCGCACGATGTACTCCGCGCGGTTGACCTCCATGGTCCGAGCGCCGACATCGAGATTGCTCTGCCGAACCGCGGCGATCACCTCGCCGAGATTCACTCCGGCGGCGCGCATCGCGTTGGGGTCGACGTCGACCTGATACTCCCGGACGAAGCCGCCGATCGACGCGACCTCGCTGACCCCGCGGACCCCCGCGAGTTGGTACTTGACCGTGAAGTCCTGGATCGAGCGGAGCTCGTCGAGATCCCATCCCCCGACCGGGTTGCCCTCACGGTCGCGTCCCTCGAGCGTGTACCAGAACACCTGTCCGAGCGCCGTGGCATCCGGACCGAGCGCGGGGCTCACGCCGGGGGGCAGCGTCCCGGACGGCAGCGAGTTGAGCTTCTCGAGAACGCGCGATCGCGACCAATAGAACTCGACGTCCTCATCGAAGACGACGTAGATCGTCGAGAAGCCGAACACCGAGTAGCTGCGGATGTCCTGGACACCCGGGATACCCAGCAGGGCGACCGTCAGCGGATAACTGATCTGGTCGTCGATGTCCTGCGGGCTCCGCCCCATCCATTCGGTGAAGACGATCTGTTGGTTCTCCCCGATGTCGGGGATCGCGTCGACCGGGATCGGGCTCCGCGGAAAGTCTCCGAGATCCCAGTCGAACGGGGCGACCATGATGCCCCAGAGGACGATTCCGATGGCGATCAACGCGACGACGAGCTTCTGCTCGAGGCAGAAGCGCATCACGCGATCGACGAGACCCGGCCGAGTCGTGGATTCGCTCATCGGCGACCACCTTCGCCGCTCGCCGGTGAAGCCGCGGGTCGCGAGGTCGACCGGTCACCGAGGTCCTGCTCGAGGGGAGGGAACTCGGACTGGATCTCGCCACAGCGCAGCATCGCCGCGCCGAAGTAGGGATTGTCGATCTCGGAACCGCGCTGCATCCAGTGCGCGCCCTTGTCGTCGAGTGCCATCGGACAGAAGGCGAGGTACCACGTCTGCGTCCCGTGGTGACCGAAGCGGCGCTCCAGGTCGATGATCGTTCGACTCAGTCCTTCGAATCGAACGCGGAGGGTCTCGAGATC
The DNA here is from genome assembly GCA_020425835.1 of Planctomycetota bacterium. Next base: position 10,861 of record JAGQRC010000047.1, read on the forward strand.
GAGGGTCGCGGCGTCCAGCTTCAATCGCGCCTCGAGTCGACGCCACGCTCCGAGGGGCTCACCGATCAGTCCGGTCGTGTCGACGAGACCGAGAGCGGCGGTGAGATCGGCGCCGGCCTGCCGCGCGGCGTCGACATCGTCGTCCGCGAGCGATTCCTGGAGCGCGAGGTAGGCGGAGTAGACCGGCTTCAGCCCGAAGATGAACGGTTCGGGGATGTCGGAGCGGTCGTGGGGCGGCTCGACCTCGCCCCCGCGCTGACCCATCATGCTCGGCTTCGCCGCGATCTGCATGGCGCTGTCGATTCGGAAAGCGCCGTGCACTACGACTTCTTCGCCCTCCTGAACGCCGCTCTTAATGAGATAGAAGTCTCCAGCGCGCGGGCCCAGCGTGACCATCCGGCCCTCGTATGTGGGTTTC
>JAGQRC010000477.1 GCA_020425835.1 Planctomycetota bacterium
AGGCTCAGCAACCGGAGATCTTCGGCCGGCAACTCGTCGAGCACGAGGAAGAAGTGGGACCGAGTTGACTCCGGGATCGGGAGCGCGCGGACCTCGCCGGGGTCCACCGTCCAGTGTCGGTCCGTGGTCGAGATCGCCCGTCGGTTCCAGAGCGAGTTGATCAGGTGGACCGCATAGAGTGGCACCCCGTCCGTCCGCTCTTCGAGCACGGCGACGAACTCTGGAGAGGCGGCTCGCGCCGGGAGGAACATCGACTCGACCATCTGCCGCAGCTCGATCTCGGTGAACGGCAGCATCTCGATGGACTCGTGCCGCTCCTCGGCGTCGATCTCGTGCAGCAGCGCCTCGAACCCGGCGAGTCGGGTCGGAGCGTCACTCCGATAGGTGGTGATCAGGAGCACCGGGAGGTGGATCGTCGTCAGCACCAGGCGACGGAGGATCTCGATATCGAGAGCGTTCGCGTAGTGGAGGTCCTCGAGAACGAGGCATCGCGGATCCACCTCGGAGCCGGCGGTCAGCACGCGGACCACCGTTTCGACGAGGTGCTCGCGGGCGAGCTCGGGAAGGTCCTCGACCGGGGGACACCGCTCGAGCAGGTCACCGAGCGAGTGCTCGGGCAGCAGTCGAGCGATCAACCGGCCGTAGGCTCCGAGCGCCTGGACGGCGGCCTCCGGGCCTTCGTGACGCTGGAGGTGGCGGAGCACCGACTCGAGTAGCTCCCCGACCGCACCGTGGGGCGCCCTCGATGTGAAGCGGCCGGAGTAGTACGAGACGCGGCTCTCGATCAACGCGTGGCTGCGCAGGTCGCTGCGCTGGAGGAGCCAGCTCTTCCCGGTGCCGCGATCCCCCTGCACCGTGACCCACCGCCCGACACCGCGCGCCGCTTCCGCGGCCCAACGCTTCAGTTTCCGCAGCTCCGCGGTGCGACCACAGAACGAAGGCTGGGCGAGCTTCTTGACCCGTTGTTCGCCTTCGCGATCCACCTTGCGATCCAGGACCGAGCGAAGGAGGTCCCGCACCTCCCGGGCATCCGCGGGTCGTCGGAACGGCTCGAAGTGGAGGAGCCTCGCGATGGTCGACTCGAGCAGCTCGGGCAGGTCGGGGTTGAACTCGCGGATCGGACGTGCCGGCACGCGCGAGAGCGCTTGGGAAAGCGTGGCGTACGGGAGGGACCCCGTCGCGAGACGATAGAGCAGGACACCCAGGGAATAGAGGTCGCTGCGCTCGTCGACGGCCGGCGAGGCCTCGATCTGCTCGGGCGCCATGTACTGCGGCGTACCGAGAGCGGTCCGCGTCAGGGAGCCGTCCGCGTCGCGGGACTTCACCAGCCCGAAATCCGCGAGCAAGGCTCGCGCGTTGTCGAAGCCGATCCAGTCGGCGGGCGCCGGTAGGTCCTCGTCGAGGCCCGGGACGCGGAGCAGGATGTTCGCCGGCTTGATGTCCCGATGGACGAGGTGGCGTTCGTGGAGGCAGCCGAGCGCGTCGGTCACTTGGATCAGGACCCGGAGGTACCAGTCGAGCTCTCGGGTCTCGGTGACCGCGCCGCGTGCCTCGATCACCTCCTCGAGGCTCACCCCGGGGTGGTAGTCCATCGTGAAGAACAGCAGGTCGCCGTCCTGGCCGAGCTCCCGCAGCTCGACGATGTTCGGATGGTGGAGCTTCTGGAGCGCCCGGACCTCGCGCTCGAACCGTCGGCGGTCGGTGGCGTCCCCCAGTGCTTGAAGGCTCTTCAGCGCGACGCTATCACTCGTGAGCAGGTCGTCGGCGAGGAAGACCTGGCCCATTCCGCCCTTGCCGAGCAGGCGGACCAGCCGGTAGCGGTCGCTCAGAATCTGACCGGGTGCCAGCGCGAGGTCGGTGGTCATGACAGGCGTTCCGGGTCCGATCGGGGAGGACGGCAAGGGAGACCCGCACCGGGGACCACTCCTCGCAAGTCAATCAGAGCTTGTGCTTGGAGATCTGGAGGCACCCGCGGACGGCGTTCTTTCCCTGGGCTCCGAGATTTCGGGCACGTCGAGTGGATTCTAGCCGGTTGGCCCGTTCGATCCATCGCGTCGCCGGGCAAAATCTGTCCGCATGGGTGTCGCTGCCCCTAAGGAGTCCGTCCTTGAAGCTCCTGATGTTCCGCGTCCTGGAGTTCTCGTACCGCACCCACGTGCGTAACCTCGACACGGAGCCCGAGCGTGAGGAGTCCGGGGGGATGCCGGACGGCGGGCTCCTCGTCTGGGTCCAGGTCGAGCCGGCAGACCTCGGGCGTCGCGTCGAGGTGGTCCGGAAGGCGATCAAGAACATCAAGTGGCTCGCCCGACGTCACGAGGTCGAGCGCATCACGATCCACTCGTTCGCCCATCTCGCTACCGAGCGCGCCGAGCCGGAAGAGGCGAGACCGATCCTCGCGGAGATCGAAGCGCGGCTCGCGAGCGTGGGCTTCGAGGTCGACACGACCCCCTGGGGTTACTTCAACGCGTTCACGATGCACGTCGACGGCCCCGGCTTGGCGAAGGTGTTCGCCGACATCTAGAGTGCAGCTGGGGTCGAGCAGAGCGATTCCAGTTCTGTCGGCTCACCACTGCAGCGGGATGCCGAGGACGTATCGACGCCAGTCCGCCATCCGCGAGTCGCGCTTCTGGATGTACAGGATCTTCAGCAAGGAGAAGTAGGACTCCCCGGTCCGGTCGTCGTGCTCGTAGTCGAAGAGTGGTTGCACGACACGCTCCGTGTAGCTGCCGCGACGGATCCAGGTCGCGCCCCGGTAGAGCACGCGAAACTCGGAGTCGCCGCTCGCCTTCCTTCGCCAGCCATTCGCGACGTAGCCGAGCAGCGACCATCGCGACTGCTGACCGTCCTCCTGACTGGAGTAGAGGTGGATCCACGTCGGGAGGCTGAAGTGGGGCAGTGTGCCGGACGCGAAGCTCTCGGAGAAGTAGAGCGGGAAGGTCGAGTGCCAGCGATGCTCCCGATCGGCGCCGCCGTGGATCAGGCCGAGCGCGGAGTAGCCGAGCTCCGCTCCCTCTCGGTGGTAACGATTGACGAAGAAGAGATTCTCCCAGTGGACGAGGTCGCGCGTGTCGTCGCGGTGATACCCGAAGAGGAACGGGTGCACGGCGATCGTTCTCGTGTGCTCGCCTCGGGCATTCCTCACGAGTTGCAGCCCGAGGTATCCGTCGCGAGTGCCGAGCCCTCCGACCTCCGTCTGCGGGGCCGCCCGTTGGCTCCGATAGAGGAACGAGAGATCGAAGCGGCTCGCGCCGCTGTCCCACGTCTGGGAGTCGAACAGCGGGAACACGCGCGTGGAGCGGAACCCCTCGCTCCGACGGATCTCCGCCAACGGCCAGAACAGGGAGGTTCGTGTCGCGGTCCCGTCCTCGGTGCTCGAGTGGGTGAAGAGGGGGAACAGGACCGAAGTGGTCGTGCGCCCCTCGAGCGCGCTCCAAGTCCGGTAGAAGAGGGGGACGATCGCGAACAGTGTCGAGTCGGGGTCCGACTCGCGGCCGAGGCGCTGGTGGAAGTAGATCGGAGCAACCCACGAGAGGGACTCTCGATCCTCGACGTCGCGATGGCGGATCCAGGCGCCGAGCACGTTCCACTCGAGACTCTCCGGCGTCCGCACCGAGTCGAAGAGGAATGGCATCACTCGGAAGCGGTGCTCGTCGCCGATCGACTGTGACGAGATCCAGTGCCACCACTCGTGGGCGGATCGCTCCTCGAGTCGACGACCGGAGAAGAACAAGGGGGAGAGGCGAAAGCGCCGCGTCGACGTTCCGTCCCCGTTCTCGATCCGTTGGCTCGAGTACAGGAACAGCGCCTGGTCGGTCGCGGAGTCCGGTGTTCTTCGGAATCGCGTCAGCGGGTAGAGAACACCGAATTCTCGGGACTCGGGGGATCGGGCGTCGATCCAGAGATTGCCACCGACCATCGTGAACGAGCTCGCGTCTCCGCCGAGGTTCTCGGTCTGGCGGTAGTAGAGGGGGAAGAGCAGTGTTCGCGATCGCTCCGGCGAGCGCGTGCGCCACCACAGCGGCAAGAGATGGCTGTGCGTGACGTCCTC
>JAGQRC010000478.1 GCA_020425835.1 Planctomycetota bacterium
TCGGACCAAGGAGCTGACGCCGAAAGAGCGCGAGGTGCTGCAGCTGCTCGCCGAGGGGAAGAGCAGCAAGGAGATGGCGAGCATCCTCCACGTCAGCGTCAAGACGATCGAGACGCACCGCCAGAACATCATGGACAAGCTCGAGATCCGGACCATCGCCGAGTTGACCAAGTACGCGATCCGGGCCGGATTGACATCGCTCGACGGTTGAGTGCTCCCGTTCGTCGCCGACAACGGATCTCCACTGCCCGCGCCCGTGCGAGTCGCCTTGCGGAACGAGCGTCGCGTCGCGGGATGAAAGGCGGCACGGAATTGCTCCCGTGCCGCCGAAAGAACAAATGGAGGGGGGGCCTCCATTTTGCCCGGATGCCGAAGCACCCAGGCGGCCGTGGAATGGGGCGGTGTCCCCGTTCCGGAGAAGCCGCCTCACGCCCGACCGCCAATGGAGAGCCGTATCGTCCCGGTTGGCGTTCCGACGCACCATCCGGGCAACTGCCGATATCCGCCCTCGGAATGCCCCGAGCCCAGGACGCGACGCGCACCCGCACGTCCGCGAATCCGCACGAGTCTTCTTCTGCGTGGCGCGAGATGCACGAGAGGACTTTCGATCGAGGACTCGACGTGTAAGCTCCGCCCCTTCGATCGGGAACGAAGGAGGGGTCTCATGGCTTGGTTCTTGGCTCTGGCGCTGGGTGTCTCACCGTCGATCTTCGCCCAGGCGGAGGTCGACGAGGGCGAGCCGGCGACGCCCGACATCGTGACGCTGCGCGACGGCAGCCGGCTCCATGGTCGAATCGTACGGGTCGTCGACGGGACGCTCGTCTTCGAGAGCGAAGCCGCGCGGAAGACAACCCTCGAGCTCCGCTTCGATCGCGTCACGTCGATCGAGTCGCCGACTTCCCGTCGGGTCGTGCTCGCCGATGGCACTGTGTTGGTCGGGACGATCAGCTCCGTCGGGGCGGAAGGCGTCGCCGTGGAGGGGGAGACCGTGCGGTCGGTCGGGATTCCGCTCGAGCGGATCGTCGCGATCGATCCGCCTCCGAAGAAGGCGCTGACCCACAAGGGGCTCGTCACCTGGACCGGCCGTGTCACCGACGGCAACACTCGGACGAAGAGCACGACCGCTCACGGCGAGTATCGCGCGCGCACCGAGACGAGTCGCTTGTCGGCCGATGGCGACTGGACGTACGCCGAGGACGAAGGTGAGCTGAGCGCCCGCAACGCGGATGGTTCGCTCAAGTACGACGTCTTCCTGAGCCAGCGATCCTTCGTCTATGCCAACGCGCTCTTCGAGGGCGACGACTTCGCCGACCTGAATCTACGGACCACGCTCGGTGCGGGGCTCGGGTATCAGTTCGTCGATGCCGAGCGGGATGGCTCGGACTGGTCCTTCTACGAGGAGGCAGGGATCTCCTTCTTCGACGAGGACTTCGAGGGCTCGGCGGCCGACGATCGGTACGTCGCCGCTCGACTGGCCGGGCGACTCGAGTGGGACGTCGTCACCGACCGATGCACGCTGTTCCACCAGCACGAGGCCTACTTCGGGTTCGAGAACCAGGACGACATCAACGCGCGGATCCAGGCCGGGATCCGCTTGCGGTTGATCGAGAATCTCTTCGCCACCGGCGAGGTGAAGTTCCGTTGGGACAACACCCCCGTGCCGGGAAACCGGCGGGCGGACACCGAGTACCTCTGGGGACTGACCTACACCTTCTCGTTCTGATCGCGTGACGGGCCATCGCGAACGAGGATGCGGCGGGCGGCGGAGATGCCGATCCGGACGATCGCCGCGTCATCGCTTCGACGAATCTCGAGGAGGTCCGCGAGCTCGTCGCGTCGGACGATCTCGATCTCGGTCCCCGGAGTGAGTCCGTGTTCATCGAGGAATCGGAGGAACGCCGGGTTCTGATCGCTGACCCGGGCGATCTTCAGCGTGCCGGGCGCGCGCTCGGCGAGGCTGACGAGATCTGGTTCGATCAGCTCGCCCGAGGCATCGGGGATCGGATCGCCGTGGGGATCCACCGTCGGATAGCCCAGCATCTCGTCGATGCGAGCGAGCATGCGATCGGAGATCACGTGCTCGAGGACCTCCGCTTCCTCGTGCACTTCGTCCCAGTCGAAGCCGACGACCTGCACCAGGAAGAGCTCGACGAGGCGGTGACGTCTCAGCACCTGGAGCGCGATCGAGCGGCCGCGGTCGCTGAGCCGGGCGCCCGTCCGAGGCTCGTATTCCACGAGCTGATCCGCCGCGAGTCGCTTGATCATGGCGGTGGCGCTGCCGGGAGTCACACCGAGCCCTTCGGCGAGCTTCCCGAGGGGGACCAGACGGCTGCCGAGTTCCTGACGCTGGCTGTACAGAGCCTTCAGGTAGTTCTCGACCGTGCTCGACAGGCCGCGCGAGTTCACGAAGGCGATTCCGTTCCGGCGGAGCCGTTCACGTGAGGGCGAGTCCGACGGCTCGCGATCCCCTCGAACGTGCGCATTGGACCATGGATCCCGGCGGGAACGAACCCCAAAGCGAGTGGTGGATCGACGACGGGCAGTCATAATGATCGGCTCGTCCGCTCCGCGGCGAATCCTCCGTCGTCGGGGGAGAAGCTCATGGTTTCGAGAGAGGGGGTTCCGTGCGTGCACTCTTCTTGGTCCTGATCGCTCCATGGATGCTCACGGCGATCGAGGGGCAGACCCCTCCGGTGTTCTCGTCGTCGGACTTCGCCGACGCGAAGGCTCGTGCGACGACGGAGCAGAGGATTCTGATCCTCGATGCCATGACCAGCTGGTGTGGGCCGTGCAAGCGAATGGACCAGACCACCTGGATCGACCCCGAGTTGGTCGGCTGGATCTCGAAGCACGGTCTCGCGATCCAGCTGGACATGGATCAGCACGAGGCGCTGAAGGAGCAGCTCGCGATCCGCGCCTACCCGACGATCATCGCGTTCAAGAACGGCATCGAGTTCGATCGGCTCGTGGGGTACCGCGATGCGACGGCGATGCGGACCTGGTTGAGCGATGTCGCGAGGGATCGGACCGAGCTGGATCGAGTCCGGGAGGAGCTGAGCACTCTGGGTCAGGGCTCGGAGCACCACGCGCGCCGTACCCAACTCGCCGAGCAGCTCGTCGACTACCGAGAGGACGCTCCGGCGTTCGAGCAGTGCCGATGGCTGTGGTCCCGTGCCGATGAACGGCTGCGTTGGGGGCCGATCGCCGCGATGCTCCGAGGGCTCTGCGAGCGCCACGAAGACTACGGGTCGGAGATGAGCAGCGTCCGAGACGAGCTCACGCCGAGCGTGGCGGACGGGACCGCGTCCGTCGCCGGGACCCGCGATTGGATCGAGCTCTGTGGAGTGATCGGGGATGAGGCGCGCATCGTTCGCTGGGCCGACGAGTCGCTGCGGAAGGAGGGGGGCCGAGACCGCGTCCGTGCGTTGGATCGCCGGCTCTTCTCGCTCCTGATCGATCACGGTCGGTGGGAGCTCGCGGGTTCGGTGCTGACGAACCCGCTGACGCGGATGGAGGAGATGGGACGGAGTCTCGGTGCGTACGATCGACCCGTTGCCCCAACGGAAGCGCGGCCGGCGATTCCCCTGATGGCACCGGCCAAGCGAGCCGACGCGGAGCCGAGCCGCGAGCGGGAATCGAAGCCGGTCGAAGCCGCCGCGCCGAAGACACTGCCGGCCATCCCCATCGGCGGAGGTCGTCCGAAGAAGGCGGAGTCGACGGGAGAGGGCGAGACGTCCCAGGCCGACGACGGGGCGGCGCCGCGCGCGATCCCTGCGATCCCACTCATGATGCGCCCGGCCCGGCCAGCGGAAGAGAGCGATCGTGCGGGTGAGTCGGAGGCCGACGCCTTGGCGCGCGACATCCGAGAGCGGCTGACCTATCAGTTCGAGACGGAGGGGCGGGACTTCTTCGGTGCGCTGCTCGCGGCGGGCCGGGACGTCGAGGCGGACGGTGTCGCTGGGCTGCTGCTGCGATTCGACGACAGCGCAGCCGCGCGCATCGAACTCGTTCGAGGAGCGATCTCCGCGGGCTGCCTCGAGCTTCGCCG
>JAGQRC010000479.1 GCA_020425835.1 Planctomycetota bacterium
CGATGTTCGGGAGTGGCAGCTCCGGCTGGAGCGAGCCGGAGACTTGTCGAGCGAGGCCCATCGGTTCTGCCTCATGCAGGACCTGGCGCTGGACGCGAACATGGTCATCGTGCACAGCGCCGACCTGAAGCGCGCGGTCGAGACCTACGGGGAACGCGTCTATCGCGCGCTGCATCTCGACGCGGGCGTGATCGGACAGCTCCTGAATCTCGCGGCGCTTCGAGAGGGGTTGGGCGTGAGCGGGATCGGCGGCTTCTTCGACGATCAGGTCAATGCCGCGCTCGGGCTGCCACTCGACCACGCCATCCTCTACGTGACGGTGATCGGAGCCGCCGATCGCTCAGGTGCCGAGAATGCGGATGAAGACCTGGAAGAGTGAGGCGTCGAGCTGCCCCTTGAGATCCTGGCTCATGATCCTCAATGCCTCGAACGTGGTATTGGCCGACCGGAATGGGCGCGACGTGGTGAGTGAAGTGAACACATCGACGATGCTGGCGATTCGAACCAGTGCCGGGATCTCGTCCTCGCGAAGGCCTCTCGGATAGCCGGAACCATCGAGTCGTTCGTGGTGACCGAGCACGACTTCTCTCGAGAGGTCGGAGACGCCCTCGACCTGTTCGAGCTGCTCGAGGCTCATCTGGGGATGGCGCTTCAGCGAGTTCCACTCCTCGAAGGACAAGGGTCCGTCCTTGTAGACAATGCCATCCGGGATCAGCAGCATGCCGACGTCCTGGAACAGCAGGCCCAGTCCGAATGCCTCGAGATCTTGCTGGCTGAACCCGACCACTCGCGCCAGCGCCAGCCCGTACTGACACACGTTCAGGCTGTGGTGGTAGATGCTCGGATGGGTCTTCATGTCGGACATCAGCGCGTGGAGCGCGTTCTTACCCGAGTGCTGGAACCGGACGGCTTCGGAGACCAGAACGCGAGCGGTCGAAACGCTGTCGGTGCAGATCGGGCCGCTGAGGATCTGTCTCGTCAATTCGGATGTCGACTCGTAGAACAGGTTGGACTGTTCGCCGAGGGGGATGTCCTTGCGATCGAGAATGCCTGCGATACCGCCTCGCAGGTAGTTCCAGTAAAGATCGACTTCGTCCCCGGAGACGAACAGAACCTCGATCCGGTTCTCGAGCAGCGCGTTCCGTTGGGTGAGCGTGAACGGAAGGTCTTCCCGCCGATAGAGCAGGTACTCTCCCTCGATACGTGTGAACAAGCGGAAGGGGAGTGGAGAGTCGAGCCGAAGGGTGTTGACGTGGACTTCCTGGAACTCGGTCCGATCGCGAGCGTCTTGCCGAGGGCGGGTCGGGGACTGAGTCTTGGGCTTCAATGCGATCTCCAGCGGGCAGACGCGCGACAACGCCGCGAAGCACGTGCCCGCTCGGCGAGCCACGAACCTCCGGCAACACCACTGGAGAAGAGTAGCATCCCGCTGGGCATCCGGCGGGCCGGCCGAGACGCGCGTCGGCTCGAGCGGCGACTTCGGCGACGAGAGGCAGTTTCCGCCGTCGCGCTCGCATTGCGGGTGTCGGCGCAAGTCTCGAAGAACGAGTGTCTTTCGGTTTCTCGACCTCCGGGTCCTTGGATTGCTTTCGACGCCGAGGCACCCGATGCCGGATCCCGAGGGCGGGCTCCGGGTCCGGGATCGAATCCTCGAGTCGAAAGGAGCTAGTGGGATGCCAGGGGTAAACTCCCTCTCTTCCCCGATGCTCGCGTCCACGCGAATGGCCGCGAGCTCTCGCAGCACGGTGCGCGCGGCACGGACGACCATGTCCGTACCGCAGATCCCGGCTGCAACACTGGACGCCGCTCAGGTCTCTGCGGTCGCCCCGAGCGTGGCGCGATCGGCGCACATGAAGGCTGCGGCGGCGTCGCCGCCGGCGTCACCACCGACGCCGACGGTCTACGGCGATGTCAATGGAGACGGAGTCTTCAACGACGACGACGCGTCGGCGTTGCTCGGCTATCTGTTCGGAACCGGTGGCGAAACACCGGCCGGCCTGGCCAACGCGGACGCCAACGGAGACGGCGGGGTCGACATCTCCGACGCCGTCCAACTCCTCAACAGCCTTCGCGGCCAGGGCCCGTACGGGCTCCAAGGGCGGACCGTGAAGCAGGCCCCGATCCAGACCAATCTGCCGAATTCGGCGGGTTCGATCTGATCGGGTTGCGAGGTGTGGCGCGATCGGGTCCCTGATCCGGAACCTTCTCCGGGGGATTGGCCCGGACTATCCATGACCTGCGTCTTGCGGCTTCGCAGCAGCGGGCTCATGAATGGTCCGGGCCAAGAAGCCCGATCTGCGTCGCATCGACCGGTCGCTCGTCAGACGAAGAGACCGAGCGGAGCGAACGACGGCGTCGTGGCGAGTGTCGAGTACGACGGGACCACGGCATCGAGGTTCGCGACCCCGAAGTGTCCCGCCATGATCTCGGCGATCACACTTCGGTAGTCCGTGCGGTGGGACACGTAGCGACCGTTCGGCGTCGAGAACAGATCTCCCGCAGCCCAGGTCGTCGCGTCGCAGTTGTAGACCCCACCATTGACCGAACCGCTGGCGACGAAGAGACACGACGCCTCCGCATGGTCGGTCCCGCCTGATCCGTTCTCTTTCGATGTCCGTCCGAACTCCGACAGCGTCACGACGGCGGTGTCGCTCCAGGTCGAGTCCATGTCGAGGGAGACCGATCGGATCCCGTGAGCGACCCAGCTCAGGAGCTGGGCCTGACTCCCCGCGGCGCTGCCTTGTCCCGCGTGGGTGTCGAATCCGTCGAGCTCGACGGCGGCGATCCGCATGTCGGTCGCTTTCAGGAGCATCACCGCGTCGCGCAGTTGTCTGAAGAAGGGGAACGACGTCGCAGGGAAGCCCGCGGGGTCGTCGTCGTTCGGATAGGTGGCGCCGTTCTCCGGCACGTACGTCGCCGGGTCGACGCCGGATGCCTGGATCTCCGCGAGAGTTTGTCCCACGGTCTCACCGGTCGTCGCCAGCAACGCGTCGTATCCGTGGGTGCTCCCGGAGTACTGCTCGTACCAGCCGAGGACTCCCGAACCCGGAGATCCCGTCGTGCCCAGGAGCTTCTCGGAAGCGGTTCCCGGCACGCCGAGGTCGTACGTGGCGAGATCGAAGATATGGGGCAAGGCGACCTCACCCTGGAAGAGCACCATCAACCGGGCGGAGATGCTCGCCGCGGCGAGCGGGTTGTCGGCGAGGTCGTAGGTATCGACGACGTGGCGATAGATCCAACCCTCATCGAGTTCGTTGTCGCCCGGGACCGCGTTCTCCCAGAACTGCTGGCTGTCGAAGTGGGAACGGGACTGGTTGTCGTACGCGACCCGGTGAATCGTCGCCAGCTGTCCCAGGAGATGGAGCTCGTGGAGCGGTTGCAAAGCGGGGTGGAGTGCCGCGAACCCGTTTCCGAGGTCGAGCGCCGAGGTCTCGGGCACGAAGATCGTCGGTCGATGGGTCGCGTTGTACTCGGGGTCTCCGTAGGGAATGCAGGTGTTGAGGCCGTCGTTGCCCCCACGAAGGAAGATGACCAGCAGCTTCTTCGCCGGATCCGTCCCGACCTGGGCCAACGCACGACTCCAGGGCCTGACGCCGAAGTTGGGGCCGAGGGCGCAGAGCGCAGCGCTGCCCAGGGAGGCTTGGAGAAAGCGACGTCGATCGATGCTCATGGCGTCTCCGATCACTGGCAGTTCGCATGGGGCGAAGAGAGCAAGAAACCGATGAATGACCGAATGCGGAGATCGAACTCCGCAGTCCCGGGAACGAGGGGAGTCGGAGTGCCGCTGCCGTCGCGCGAGAGGTAGTCGATGGCGATGACTCGCTCCGTCGGAGTGACCGTCGTCTGAAAGAAGCGGTTCAGCCAGAAGTCGGCGACCGCGACCGGATCGGCCAGGTCGACGCCGGCGTCCAACATGGGGACCGTCGTCTCGAAGCTGGGATCGAAGTCGGAGAGCGACGCGTAGTTCGCGAACAGGATACGATCGATGAGTGGGCTCGATCCCATCCATTCGGCGCCGCCCTCCGGTTGTCCATCCGGAGTCTC
>JAGQRC010000480.1 GCA_020425835.1 Planctomycetota bacterium
CGCTCCCGCAGTTCGGGTTCGGTGCCGGGATGAACCCTCCTGAGAACAGCGCGTTCAGAACGGCGATCGCGTCGGCGATGTTGACCCCGCCATCGTCGTTCGCATCCGCCGCATCGTCGCACGCCGGCACGAAGCCCCCTCCGAACAACGCCGTCAGCAACGCGATCGCATCGGCGATGTTGACCGAGCCGTCATCGTTGACATCCCCTCGACGGAACTGCGGGGTCCCGCTCGTGGCGCCGTCGCTGAACGTCAGGCACCAGTTGACGAGCACCCCGTCGTTGTTGTCCGGGACGAGATCGGTCACCGTGAGCGTCCACTCCCCCGCGCCCACGCCGGCGAGATCGGACAAGGTTCCTGGTCCGGCGGGTTGCATCGCGAGGCCGCTGTCGTAGGGCGCTCCGCCGGGGGGAACCCCGTCGTCGTCGTAGATCAGGAAGAGCCCGCCGGCGGCGCCTCCTGCGGCATCGTGCAGCACGACCGTGGTGCCGTAGGGACTGGCGAGCTCGATGTGGAGGTCGCCGATGAACGGATGCGAGATCTGCACGAGGGCGTTCACGTCCGCGATCACCAGCGGGTCCTCGACCTCGATCGTGTCCTGCACGGTGATCGGCGTGCCGGCGCCGCCGAACGCGAGACCGGCGGGGGAGCAGAGCTCGGTGACCAACCCGGTTCCTTCGCAGTCGTCGAGAATCCCGTTGCCGTTCGCGTCGGGAAGCCCGCCGACGGTGAGATCGATGAAGTCATCGATCCCGTTGCCGTTGCAGTCACTGAACGTGTCCTCGAGCGCGAACGCCTCCGCGTAGAGACCCATCGCATCGGTGAAGTCCTCGAGCGCGCTGAGGAAGGCTCGATGGTCGTCTTCCGAGAGCAGACCGGTCTGTGCCCGAGTCGATGCCTCGGCGAGCGCCGCGGCCGCCTGGAGCATGATCGGGTTGACGACGGGGTAGATCGGGAGAGTGGGGTCGGCCATCTCCGGGCAGTTGGCGAGATCGACGAGGGCCTGCGACGCCGCGAGCAGCGCGAGTCCCGATGGAGCTCCGAGCGCGAGCTCATCGCCGAACGCGACGAGGGCGTTCCCGACGTCCATGAGGTGGAAGTCGGGAGCGTAGGAGGTGCTGCCGGGCTGCATCAGACCGAGCTCACCGTAGAAGACACAGGTGAAGCCGGCCGCGATGTATCCGGGAGCCATGATCGCGTAGACGTCGTCGTAGGTCAGGGCCGTCAGCACGTCTTCGGGCCAGTCCGTCGCGCCCCAGACATCGGCGGCCATCTTGGCCATCGGACTGCTGACGAGAACGTCGAGACCCGCCCCGAAGTCGTCGACGACCGGGCGGGTCAGGGCGATGGAGGGGGCGATCGACGAAGTGCACTTCGTCGAGATCTGGTTGCGCGCCACCGGATCGAGGAGTTCCTTCTCGGTCCAGGACTGCTTGTTCCCGCAGCCCGAGGCCCAGAACCAGTCCCAACCGTCGGCGCAACAGACGTGCACGACGGTCCGCGTCCGGTAGCGCTCCGAGCTGCACACGCGGCTCCAGAAGATCGATCCCCCGTCGCCGACGCCTTTCGTCCACGCGGAGTAGGTGGTCGATCCCGCCTTGGTCTTGCTCCAGGGGTATCGCGTGTAGCAACTGACTTCCGAGCTGGCGCAGTGGCTCGCGCGAGCGAGCGTCCACGGTGCGCTGAGCAGAGTGAGGACCGCCAGGAATCGAATCACCGTCGAGATCGATGGGCGAGCGGGCATGAAAGCCTCCTTCTCGTTCGAAGCGTGCGCTTCGAGGTCTCGGTCGGAACCGCCTCCCCTCGAGGCGGTTCGCTTCGCCGCGCGAGGCGCGGCTCCTCCCCGTTCCGGCGTCGGCAACTCACCGACGCCGATACGAGTTGACGATCGATCTCTGGAGCGGACAGGGTTTCCCGAGAACCGCCGACATTCGCGAGAGGTCGACCTCCGGGACCGCGACTCCGCGGCGGCTCGGGATCGTCCGGCGGTCGATTCGCGCGTTCCCGGGGCATCGCACGACCGCGTGGGGAACCGGATCGAGGGACAGTCGTGCGGGAGTGTCCGAACCGCCGAATCGCGTCGCCGGCCGATAATCTCGATCGCGACGGCCCGGCATCCCGTCGCCCTCACTTCGCAACCTCGCCGCCGGCGGAGACTTCGGAGGCGGTCCGGGGTGCGCCGCGGAAAGCGCAAGAGCCCGTCAACTCACCGGCGCGCGACATCCGATAGAGCGGAGGAAGCCAACTCGAGAAAACGGAGGAGTTGCCCGTGCTGTTCCAGCGCAAGCCCACGACGATGACTATGGAGCCCGAGACCCCCGCGATGGCCTTGCCAGGGTGGACGACGGCACTGGACTCAGTTCAAGCGAACGTGATGGTCGCCAACCTCGACCTCGAGCTGATCTACGCGAATCCGTGTGCGGTCCGCACGATCGACTCGCTGCGGGATCAGATTCGCGAGGCGTTCGGGATCGGAACCGACATCCTCGGCAAGTCGATCCACGTCTTCCACAAGAACCCCGCGGCGGTCGAACGTATCCTGCGAACGCCGGGGCGGCTGCCACACGAGGCGAGCTTCACGTTCGGCTCGACGACCCTGGCCGTCAAGGTGAGCGAGATTCGCACCGATGGCGGTGATCCGTACGGATACCTGGTCGTCTGGGAGAACGCGACCGAGCGCCTCGAGAAGGAACAACGCGTCTCGCAGCTCGTCAGCATGGTGGAGAACCTCCCGATCAACGTGATGTTCGCCAACCGCGATCTGGAGATCGAGTACATGAACCCGGCGTCGCGCGACACGCTGCGCACGCTGCAGAAGCACCTACCGGTCTCGGTCGACGCGATGATCGGCACTTGCATCGACCGGTTCCACGAGAAACCCGAACACCAACGGCGGATCCTCGCCAACCCGTCCAACCTGCCGATCAAGACGATGATCAACGTCGGACCCGAGATCCTGGATCTCTTGGTCTCCCCGATCATGGATGGCAACGACTACCTCGGCGCGATGGCGACGTGGAAGGTCGTGACCCAACAGGTCCAGACCCAACAGGAAGCGAATCAGGTCGGCCAGTCCGTCGCCTCGAGCGCGACCGAGATGGCCTCGACCATTCAAGAGATCGCCAGCAACGTCAACCAGACCGCGGCCAAGGCCCACGAGACCGAGGGGCTGATCGACGAGGCGTCGCGGATCATCGACGAGCTCGAGGAGAACAGCGGACTGATCGGCAACGTCGTGGAGCTGATCCAGGATCTCGCCGACCAGACCAACCTTCTCGCGCTCAACGCGACGATCGAAGCTGCCCGCGCCGGGGAGTCCGGGAAGGGCTTCGCGGTCGTGGCGAAGGAGGTCAAGGAGCTCGCGAAGGAGACGGCCGAGGCGACCGGGAGCATCGAGGAGAAGGTCGGCATGATCCAGGCGAGCACCGCCCAGGTCATCAAGTCGATGCGAGGCATCGGCGACTCGGTACGCGAGGTCAGCCAGTACTCCAACAACATCGCCAGCGCCATCGAGGAGCAGTCCGCCACCATGGGTGAGCTGAGCCGGATGGCCGAGAACCTCGTCTCTCTCGCCAACGAGTAGTCCACCTCTCACGCGAGTTCTCGAGTCGGCTTCACGACGGTCGGGGCGGCGATCCACGAGGATCGCCGCCCCGGTCTCGTTCCGGTCGAAGGGAGCACCTTCTCGACGATGTGAACGCATCCCGGATCCACGAACGCGCGGATCAACGGGAGGGACGTCACCGTTCTCGCCCGCACCGCGATGCGAAGGCGTCGACTCGCTGGAGGAGCTCGGCGAATCCCTCGGCGTCGATGATCAGCTCGATGCGTCGCCCGATGGGTGCGCCACGATCGTGCAGATCTCGTGCGGTCGGAGCTCGACGTCGAAGCCGGTCCACACGAGACCCGACCCGGCGCCCCAACTCGGAGGGTCGATCTCGCGAACGGTGAGTGCTCCGTCGGAGAGCGGTGTGCCGAGAAGATCGCACTTGGCCGCCGTGGCGACGCGCAGGGGCAGATGCACCGTCGCCCGCGCGGT
>JAGQRC010000481.1 GCA_020425835.1 Planctomycetota bacterium
TGGGAGCTCGCGCGCATCGACGACGTCGGGGGAGAGCTGACGGTCGTCGAGCCGCACGACCTCCAGGACAAGGGGCACCGCGACTACTTCGCTCTGGCCCAGCACGTCGCGCCCGGGGAGGTCGCCTTCACCGACTTCGAGCTCAACCGGGAACACGGAGTCATCGAGGAACCGTACGTGCCGGTCGTCCGCGCTTTGGCCCCGATCGCCGATGGAGACGGGACCTTCCGCGGCGCGATCGTCGTCAACGTCCACCTCGGTCGGCTCCTGTCCCGACTCGCGGCGAGCGTCGTCGGGCGCCAGGCCCTGATGATCGCCACCGCGGATGGCAGCCTGTTCCGCCACCCGGATTCGGCGCTCCTCTACGCCAAGGACCGAGGCCTCGCGAACGCGACAGTCGACCGAGTGATCCCGTCCAGCGCGTCGTTCGTGGAGAACACGGCTCTCCAACGGACCCACTTCGAGAGCGGGGACGACCGCGTCTTTGCCGCCAAGCGGGTTCACTTCGGTTCACGTGGGAACACCGACCGCGCGGTGCTCTTTCTGTCGAGCGCCCCCCGGTCGACCGTGCTGTCCGCGGCGGGCACTTTCGTTCGCGAGCTGTCGTGGACCTCGGTCATTCTGTTGATCATCGCCGCGACCACGGTCTCGCTGATGGTTCGTCCCCTCGCGATCTCGCTGCGCGAGATCACCGCGGCGATCCACGCGTTCGGGACCGGCCACGAGCCTCCCCTGGTCCACGGCCGCGGCGCCGAGGAGATCGCCGAGCTCGCCCGGACGTTCAACCAGATGTCCCGAGACGTTCGCGAGCGGACCGAGGAGCTGATCCAGACCAATGCCGATCTCGAGGAGTTCGCCTACGTCACCTCGCACGACCTCCGCACGCCCCTGCGCGGTATCGACAATCTCGCGCTGATGCTCGAGGACGAGCTGGAGCCCCACCTCGAGACCGACAGTCGTGAGCTCCTGGGCCTCTTGCGCGGCCGTGTTCGTCGCGCCGATGCCTTGGTCGACGACCTGCTCGCCTACGCGCGAGCCGGGTCGAAGGGCGACCGAATCGAGCGGATCGATCCCCGCGCGTTGATCGACGAGATCCGGAACGACCTCGGGGCGTCCTGGTACGCCATCGAGATCCACGGCGAGTTGCCCGAGGTGGTCGCGAGCCGCAGCGCCCTCCGACAAGTGTTCCAGAATCTGATCCAGAACGCCGTCCACCATCACGATCGCGAGCGCGGGCACATCGAGATCGAGGGACACGACCTCGGCGAACGCGTCGAGTTCGTGGTGCGCGACGACGGTCCCGGAATCCCCTCCCGCTTCCACCAGCGGGTGTTCGAGCTGTTCCAGAAGCTCGAGACGAGGGATGATCGAGAGGGCAGCGGCCTCGGTCTCGCGATCGTCAAGAAGACGGTGGAGCGACGCGGCGGGCAGGTGGAGATCCACTCGGAGGGCCGCGGCACCGAAATCCGTTTCACCTGGCCCAAGCAACCGACCCACATGTGGTCGCGTCCGACTCCAGGGCGCGAGCAGGAATATGGACCGCGAGACGACTCGACGTCTCGCTCCTTGGAGATGAGCTGAAGATGAACGCAACAACCCTGTCGGATCGCCCGATGCGAGTGGCGGTGATCGACGACGACTCGATCGACCAGCAAGTGGTCACCCGCGCATTCCGGAAACTCGAGTGCGAGCACGTCATCGACACCGCGTCCAACGGCGAGGACGGCCTCGAGCTCCTGCGTCGCTGGGCGATCGAGGCACCCGACATTCCGTTCGTGGTGCTCCTCGACCTGCGGATGCCGCGGATGGACGGCTTCGAGTTCCTCGAACACGTTCGACGTGATCCCGATCTGCGGAACTCGGTGATCTTCGTCTACACGACCTCCACACTCGAGGACGACCGAGACCGAGCCTATGGCTTCAATGTCGCGGGCTACATCGTGAAGCCTCAGAACGGCGCGGAGGTTCGGAAGGTGGCCGAACTCATCGAGCGATACCGAACGACGGTCTCCCTCCCGATCCGCCGCAGGAACGACGGCCGCCCCGCGACGTAGCGCGGCCCCCCCCTCCTCGACCGCGCCGTGACCGCCGAAGTCCGTGGCGTGTCAGCGCCGAGGCTCGGTTGACGTCGCCCTCGAGGTCGAACGCCAGCACACCCGATCCGCATGCCCCACCCGTTCGATCTCCACGCCGGCCGGTCGCTCCGGTTCATCGTCGAGTCTCCACCAGATCGACGCTCCACCCGCCAGCCACGTCGCGATCGACGATGTCCGCGTCGACTCCAGGACCAGGACGTCCGTCACCGCGGACGCCCCCTCGAACGCGTCGACACTCTCCGCGATCGACACCACCGCATCGTCTCCGAGGAGGCACCGGGCGAACACGACGCATGCATCGTCCGACTCCAGAATGAAGATCGGGCGCTCCGGGAAGGCGTGGATCGCGCGAGCGATCTCTGCGCCGGAGCCGATCCCGACGAAGCCCAGCGCGCCATCTCGCGAGAGAACGCTCGGGAGCGCCTCGATGAACGGATCGCGCCGGACCGCGTCGAGCGCACCTCTCGCTCGACGCGGATCGGCGTAACGGAGGAGGTTCTCGAGCGGTCGGCGCCAGTGCGGTCCGCACTGGGTCTCGAGCCAGTGCGTGTTTCGCGCATCGACGATGCGACGACGCGCCTCCCGGGCCATGCGGCGATCCGCGAGATCGCCGGTGAAGTCGTCGGTCGCCATCGGAGCGAGGATCACGACGATCGTGTCGTGATCGCCGACCCACCAGGTGAGCGCGCGCATCGCGCTCCTCGTCTGGACCAGCGCGACCGGCAGGATCGGGAGACCGAGAGTTCGCGCCAGCGCGAACGCTCCGTTGTGGAACCGCTCGACCCGACCGCTGCGCGATCGCGTGCCCTCGGGGTAGCTGAGGATGGAGCGACCGCGAGCGACGCGCTCGCGACATCGATCCACGAGCGTGTCGGCGTCGCCCTCCCGGACCACGGTGTACCCCGCCCGACGCACGATGCGGCCGACCCCTGGAATGCGGGTGACCCAGGGGCGGATCAGGAACTGCACATCGATCGGCAGCGCGGAGATCGCGACGTTGTCGTAGTGCGACTCGTGATTGGCGACGACGACGCAAGGCTTCCCTCCGAGCGACGCGAGCTGCTCCTCCCCGACGTAGCGACGACGTCCCCCCGGGAGGTGGCGCCGGATCCAGACCGCGGCGGATCGGATGCTCGCGAGCGCTTCGCGCTCGGCGTCGCTCCCGCTCTTCGCCCGGGCGCGGAGGAAGTAGAGCGTTCCGTGGAGCGCGAGCGATCCCACCATCGCGATGGTCGGTCCGGCGAACCGGAGTCGGAACTGACCGTAGGGACCCCGGCGTCGGAGCACGAGATCGCTGAGGACGGGAACGAAGAGGAGGGTCGACACCGCACCGGAGACGACGCCGACCAGCGCAGTCCGACCCAGGGAGTCGAGCACGGGATGCCCGGCGAGCGCGAGCGCCCCGAAACCGACCGCGGTGGTCGACGCGCAGAAGAACACCGACGCGTCGGACTCGTCACAGTGGTCGTCTCCCGTGCGGAATCGGTCGAGCCTCGCGTGGAACGAGAACACGGCGTAGTCGACCGCGAGCCCGAAGAGCGATGCGAGGAAGACGGCGTTGGCGAGGGTCAGCGGAACACCCCACCAACCGAGCCAACCGAGCGTCCAGAGTGCCGCGACGACGAGCGGGAGCATCACGATCAGTACGAGCTCCGAGCGCCGCAACCAGAGTGCGACGAAGACGAAGACGAGGAAGAACGCGATCGCCCCGATCGTCGCCGCCTCGTTCACGACCAACCCCGCGAGTTTCCGCACCAGGCTCCGGCGATCGACGAGCCCCGCGCCCGGGACGGACTGGAGTTCGGCGTCGACGGCGGCGAGCGGGTCGGAATCGCCCTCGTTCAGAAAGATCGGCGTGGCGATCAGGACGCCGCGCTCCGTGCGGAAGATCCGATCGGAGACCCACGCGCCCAACGGCGAGGCCGGTCCGCGCGCGCCGTCCC
>JAGQRC010000482.1 GCA_020425835.1 Planctomycetota bacterium
TGGACGCTTCCGATCCGGTCGAGCCGGAGGCGAACGATCCGAGCCCGTCGGATCCCACGCTGTCGGTGCCCACCGACGACTCGCCGACCAGTGATCCTCCGCTCACGGGCGATCCCGTCGATCCATCGATCGACAGCCCGACTCCGGTCGGACCACCGGCGGTGCTGCTGGACCTCGTCGAGTTCGAGCCGAGCGAACTCGATGCGCGCGACGCGCTGTTCCGCTACGAGCTGCGTGATTGGATCGCGCAGTCCGACGACGATGCCGACTCGGTCGGCGCGCAGGAGGCGCGCGAGTCCGAGACCGACGCCGACGATCGGGGCCTGCCGCGTCGATTCAGCGCGTTCGTCGATCGATACGAGCGCGAGGTCGGCGCGCTCCTCGATCAGGTGCGGACCGACCACCCCGAGTGGTCGAGCGAGGGCACCCGCCCGACCGACGGTCCGCACACGGGCGCATCCTCCGCCGACGTCACGGGGCCGGCGGGGCTCGGTGCGGACACGAAGGCGGCGATCCTGTGGAGCCTGATCCGCAGCGCCGGTTCGGCCCGCAGCGAAGAGGAAGAGAAGGAGCGGCGCCGCACGACGGTGGGCAGTCGCTGAGCCGCCTCGTCGACGCTCGAGCGCTTCGCCCCCCACCCGACAGTCCGGCTCGTGACGTTGGCGTCGAGGGTGGCTCCAACACGCGTTGCCTTCACCGTCGGTCGGAAGTACCGTGCGTGGTTCTTTGCAGCGCGTTCCGTTCGGTCCGGCCCGGAGCACAGCTCGACTCGGAGAACCCACCCATGAAACCGACCCGTCGTCCCGCCAATCCGTGTTTCTCGTCCGGTCCCTGCGCGAAGCGCCCCGGCTGGTCTCCCGCGGTCCTCGCGGACGCGGCGGTCGGCCGTTCTCACCGATCGAAACTCGGCCGCGCGAAACTCGCCGAGGCGATCGATCGGACGCGAGATCTCCTCCAGCTCCCCGAGGGCTACCGACTCGGCATCGTCCCCGCGTCGGACACCGGCGCGGTGGAGATGGCGATGTGGTCGCTCCTCGGCGAGCGGCCCGTCGACGCCCTCGGTTGGGAGGCGTTCGGCAAGGGTTGGATCACCGACATCGTCAAGCAACTGAAGATCGACGCGCGTTCGTTCGAGGCGGACTACGGCTCCCTCCCCGACCTCGGGGCGGTCGACTTCGCGCGCGACGTCGTGTTCACCTGTCCGGGTCCCGGACCTCGAGTGGATCCCGGATGATCGGCAAGGCTTGACGATCTGCGACGCGACTTCCGCCGTGTTCTCGATGGAGATCGACTTCTCGAAACTCGATGTCGTCACCTGGTCGTGGCAGAAGGTCCTCGGCGGCGAGGGCGCGCACGGCATGCTCGTACTGAGCCCCCGGGCGGTCGCGCGTCTCGAGAGCTATCAGCCGACGTGGCCGATGCCGAAGATCTTCCGCATGACCAAGGGCGGGAAGCTCAACGAGAAGATCTTCGTCGGCGATACGATCAACACCCCATCGATGCTGTGCGTCGAGGACGTGATCGATGCGCTCACGTGGGCCGCCGAGGTCGGCGGCGTGCCGGGGCTCATCGCGCGAACGCGCTCCAATCTCGAAGCGGTGAGCGCGTGGGTCGCGTCCACCGACTGGGCGGACTTCCTCGCGACGCACGAGTCGGAACGCTCGGGCACCTCGATCTGCTTGAAGATCGTCGACCCGTGGTTCACCGAACAGTCCGAGGACGAGCAGCGCGACATCATGAAGAGCCTGGCCGGGCTGCTCGAGAAGGAAGGCGTGGGCTTCGACATCAACGGGTACCGCGACGCGCCTCCCGGTCTCCGGCTCTGGGGCGGTGCGACGGTCGAACGATCCGACCTCGAGCTCCTCTTCCCCTGGATCGACTGGGCCTACCAGACGATCAAGAACAGCTGACGCCGGGCCGGCAGGATGCCGTTCGACTACTTCGCGGCCTGCTCCCTGGGACTCGAGGAGATGCTCGCCGATGAGTTGCGGGAGCTCGAGGCGGGATCGATCGAGCTCCGGCGCGGCGGCGTCGCGTTCCAGGGTGACCGCGCCCTCGGCTACCGGGCGAACCTCTGGCTGCGGTGCGCGATCCGCGTCCAGCGGTTGCTGATCCAGGGGCGCGCTCCGCATCCCGATGCGCTCTACCGGCTGGGCTCGGAGGTCGACTGGAGTCGGGTGCTGCGAGTCGAGCAGTCGCTCGCCGTCGACAGCACCGTCCGCGACTCGCAGATCACCCACTCGCAGTTCGCGTCCCAGAAGCTCAAGGACGCGATCGTCGACCAGTTCCGGCGGCGGTCCCGAGGCGCGCGCCCGAACGTGGATCGCAAGCGGCCCGATGTGCCGATCAAGTTGGTGATCCAGCGCGACGTCGCATCGATCTATCTCAACCTCTCCGGGGAGAGCCTGCACAAGCGCGGCTGGCGTCCCGTCCAGGTCAAGAGCCCGCTCAACGAGTCGATCGCTGCGGGTCTCCTCCGCCACACCGGCTGGGCACGCGACACCCCCCTTGCCGATCCGATGTGCGGTTCGGCCACCTTCCTGATCGAGGCTGCGCACTGGGCGCTCGACCGCGCCCCCGGGCTCCGTCGCCGATTCGCGTTCGAGCGCCTTCCGGACTTCGATGCGCGCTCGTGGGCACAGCTCCGTCGTGACGCGGAGCGACGCCTCCGGGGCACGTTGTCGTTCGACCTGCTCGGGGCGGACCGCCACGGCGGAGCGCTCGCCATCGCCCGTCAGAGCGCCGAGAGAGCCGAGGTGGCGGGCCTGCTGCGACTGTCGCACTGCCCCGTGGCCGACTATCGGCCCGAAGTCCTTCCCGATCTGATCGTCACGAACCCGCCGTACGGTGAACGCATCGGAGAAGGCGATGACCTCACCGAGAGCTGGCGTGATCTCGGCCAGTTCCTCCGTCGCTGCCCCGGTGCGACGGCGTGGGTCCTGTCCGGCAACCCGGAGCTCCCGAAGTTCCTCGGCCTCAAGTCGAGCCGTCGAGTGCCCGTCAAGAACGGCCCGCTGGACTGCCGCTTCCTGCGCTACGAGATCCGCGGCTGATCGCGTCCGGAAAGCGCCTATCCGGCTCGGGACGTGGCGCACCGACCCGGGTCGATCGCCCCGATTCCGAGTTCCGACGCCCCTCGATGGCGTCCGCCGACTCCCCGACGGTCTTCCACCCCGTCGGTCGGATGATGTAGCGTGAGCGGCTCGGCGCGGGCGTCGGCCTGACCCGATCCGACGCTGGCTCTCCTTCGGACCGACGATGGCTCTCCTTCGGACGCTCCCCGACATGACCGATTCCACCGACATGATTCCGCTGGTCGACGCTGCGTTGGAGACGCGCTTGAGCGATCCCGAAGCGGCGGTTCGGTCGTTGGAGGCCGTCCGACAGAGAGCGCGAGATCTCGATCGTCTCGACCCCCACCTCGATCTCCTGATCGACGCTGCGGTCGCCGCCTGCCTGCGCAACCTCGGCGAGCGCGCGCGCGCGGCCGAGTCCGCGGAACGGGTGACCTCGAGTATCGAGCCGGGCACGGAGCTCGCCCGCGCACAAGCGGCGAGCGTCCTCGGCGCGCTCGCGCTCGACCGGTCGGAGTTGGAGGCGGCGCAGAAGCATCTGACCGACGGCCTGCGTCTCCTCGACGAAGCGGCGATCGCGGCGCCTCTCCTCCGGGCGGTGCTCGAGAACCTCCTCGGTAACGTCGCGCTGGGATCCCGCGATCTGCGAGGCGCGAGGCGACACCTCCTCAACGCGATCGAAGTCTCGCCCGCGACGTCGGCGATGGTGACGCAGATCCTGTCGACCCTCGGCGGCGTCCTCGGCGCGCTCGGAGATCACGAGGGAGCGCTCGATGCCTTCTCGAAGGTCTTCACCGGCCACACCAATCCGAGGACGGCGGCGTGGGCCCTTCACAATCAGGCCGCCACACTGTGCGCCGCCGGTCGACACGCCGACGCGGAGGAACTGAACCTCGAGTGCCTCACCCTGCTCGAACGCGCGAAGGAGACGCCCGCCGCGTTCGACCCGCAACTCCCGGGACTG
>JAGQRC010000483.1 GCA_020425835.1 Planctomycetota bacterium
TTGGTCTCTGAGGATCGAGTCGGAAGCTATGACGCAGTCAGCGCGCGTCTTGCGTCCTCACAGTAGCGGGCTCGTGAATAGTTCGGGCTAGTGTGCTGACACACATCGCGCGACGCCGTCGGCATGTCCGGCATGTGGACGCCTGCGCGGGATCACTCCAGCGGGAAGACGCGGTTGACGCGCTCACCGTCGTTCTCGATCACCACACCGACGAAGAGTTGCTCCCCGGCGCGGGTGCCATCGATGGCGAGATCGAACTGCGCGCTCGCCCCGGCCGCCAGCCGCTGGTCGCGGAACCGTCGGCTCCGACCCAACGGCTCCAGCTCGAGGTACACCGAGAGCGTCAACGCTCGATCGGATTGGTTGGCGACCCGCACCGTCGCCACCGAGCCGTCGAGCGAGAGCGGCACGATGGAGACGCGCGGGTCGGCGACGGGGAGCTCGACGTCGATCGGCACGTCGACGGTGCGATCGGCGAGCTGCAGCGCCGCGTGCCCGGTGAGCGATCGCGCTTGCTCGGCTCCGAACCAGCTGGGCACGTCGACCTCGAAGCTCCACGCACCGCGTTCTCCTGCGTCGAGTCGTCGAGCATCGAGGGGAAGGCGCTCCATGGACCAACCGGGCGGGAAGCGGAGGTCGAACGTGACGTCGGCGGCTTCCTCGAACCGATTGGTGAGCTTCAGCACCAGCGGTACGCCCCGTGATCCGCTCGTCGCCTCGCCCCGCTCGAGCGCGATCGAGCGCTCGGTCCTCATCCGTGCGACATCGACTCCGGCCAGGAGCGCCGGCCGCGAAGTGAGAGGGAAGCGGACGCGTCCATCGGGAGCGACCGCGAGGACGTCGGAGTTGCCCTCCGGCTCGTGCACGGTGATCCCCTCCACGGGTCGACGCGCGTACAGATCGATCGCGCCACCCTCGTCACCGCCGACGACGTAGAGATAGGGCTGACCCTCCCGGATCCAGGTCGCCAACAACGCGCGATCGTCGAACGACTCGTAGCGATCGAACGTCGCGCCAGACAGGAAACTCGTCACGAACTCCCAGGCGAGGAGCGCGGGCTGAGGGATCCAGTCGCCGCGCTCCGCCGCGCGGACGAAGGCTCGCTCGGGCGACGCGAGATAGACGACCTGCGGGCTCCGTGCCGCGGCGCAGACCAACGCGGTCGCGAGGCGCGCCGACGCGTCCTCCCCTTCGCCCAGCGCCGCACCGTCGATCCAGACATCGAAACTCTGGCGCCCGGGATCGAGCGTCGCGAGCGACCGAAGGTCGGGGCGACCGACGTCGAGGTCCCAGAGGAGCCGACGATCGCCCACATTCCCGCCCTCCCCCAACCGGATCCGCAGACCGGTCCGGACGTAGGGCGCGCCGGCAGCCATCGCGTTCAACACCGGATCCGCGACGTCCGGCTCCCCGACCCAGTACCAGTCGAGGAAGTCGAGGCGACGCTGGAGGAGCGCGTTCACCGTCTCCGGCGGCCACGACGATCTCGGATCGAAGGCGATCGCGCGACGATACTCGCCGAGTCTTTCGATCCAGGCGGGCGTCGCCCCGGTCAGATCCTGTGGTGTCGGCTCGATCAGAAAGCGCGGCTGGCCGAGCGAGCTCAGCCACACCGGAGGCTCGGCGGTCCACGGCAACACCAGCCCCCAGCGACCCGGCGCGCCGCGATAGGCGAACCGAGGCTCGCCGCCGAGGACGAACGTGGTTCGATCCTCGAGCACCCAACCATCGGCGGAGGTCACGCGCGCCTCGACCTCGTAGAGCCCGCGCGCGAGTCGCTCGGAGCGCCACCGGAGTCGCGGCTCGAAGTCGATCTGTCGGTCGCGCCGCACGAACTTGTGCAGATCGGTGCGGAGATCGATCTCGCCGTGCACATCGCGGAAGTTCAGGGTGATGTCGTACTCGCCCGGTGGGAAGCCCACGGTCTGGATGCGAAACGGCTGGAGATCGTCGAGGTCGACTCGACGGAACGAGCTCGTGGTGCGAATCGAAACCCTCGGGAGGATCTCGACGCGAATGTTGTCGATCCCGTGCTCGCCACGGTTGCGCTTGTGATCTCCCTCGATCCAGATCTCGACCCACCCGAAGGTGACTCCATCGGGAACGACGCTCTCACCGACGAGGGTCGTCCAATCGCGGTCCGGGCCGGCGCCGGTGACGAAGGGGACCCGCGTTCCGTCCGAGTACCGAAGGCCGACGTGGAACCGTCCGTCTCCGATGCCGCGCCAGTGGAGGTCGGCCGAGACCCGCAGTTTCATCCAGGGCTGCAGGGTGAAGCTCGGGCTCCGGATCTCGGCATCCGCGCTGGCGACGGGATATCGCAGATAGCGCCGACCTCGCACGCCGAGAGGGCCGGAGATCCGCTCGAGGGAGGGCGCCATGTAGAGCGGGAAACCCTCGACCTGCGGCTCCCACGCTCGCGGCAGGTAGTCCTCGATGCGTTGAATGCTCGTCAGCGACGCGTCCTCGAGATCACCGATCTCGAAGCCCTCGCTGAAGACGGTGGAGGTCGGGACGAACTCCTCGGCGCTCACCCCCATCGCGATCGAGAGCACGGTGCACAACGCGATCCACGGCGATCCGCGCATCAACGGCTCCGGTCGACCAGTCGAGGATTCCGCGCAGGGGCTCCGTAGGCCTTCTGCACCTTGCGGCTCCCATCGAGTCGCTGGATCTCACGGGTCACTCGTGCGCGATGCTCGCGGTAGTTCGACTCGACCTTCTGGTCGAGTGCGATGATCGCGCCGATCGTGTCGCCGAGCCGACGGAACTCCGACTGCACGCGCTCCCGCAACGCCTCGGGCACACTCGCCCGCCAGTCGGGCCAACTCTCCTTGAGCGGTGCGAGGTCGCTGTCGATCGACTCGATCCGCTGCATCTCGCTCTCTCGCGCGTTCGCGAGCTGCACCGCCGCCTCGGTCTCGTCGCGCTCCAACGCCTCGGCCTGGCTCTCGGTCAACCGTGCGAGCGCGTCGTAGATCTCCCGCTGACGGGTCAGACCATCGAGGAGCTGCTCGGCGTCGCCCTGGGCGTCGTTCTCGGAGCGGTCGTCGAGTCGATTCATCACGGTTTCCTCAGTCGTTCGGGCTCGTCGAGCGCAGCGATCTTCTCGTCGTACAACTGCAACCAGAACGCCTTGTCCTGCCGAACGGGGAGCTCGGCGAGCTGCTCGTCGCTCATGGCGTTGACCCGGGCCCGACCGATCTCCCAGTTGCGTCGCGCAGCGGCGAAGTCGTCGAGGCGGAACCAGCACAGTCCCAGCTGATGGTGCGCGAGCGCGATCTCCGGAGAATCGTTGTCGAGGGCGATCGCCGCCTCGTACATGGGGATCGCATCGGCGTATCGACCGTCGAGGAAGAACGACTCGGCGAGCGCGTGCGCCGCGCGCAACTCGGTGCTCGTCCACTCCGCCTGCTCTTCCGGCGTCAGATCCTTCGACCGGGCCGCTTCTCGCGCGGGGCCGATACGCTCGAGGTAGTCGCGAGCCTTGGCGTACTCGCCCCCCTCGAGATGGGCGATACCGGCGAGGTACAGCGCCTCCGCCAGCCTCGGGTCGCCGCCCTTCGGATCGAGCTTGAAGGCGAGGTTCTCCCAGACGACGCGCGCGTCATCGAGCACGGCTCGACGCTGCTCGTCGGTCAGCGTCGCGTCATCCATCGCGCGCGCCCAGCGGTCCTGGTAGACGCGCCCCTTGCCGTAGAGCGCAGAGGCGTAGTCCGGGCTCGCCGGATCGCTCAACAGGAGCAGGACGCTCTCGTACTCCGCGAGCGCCTGTTCCTCATCCCCGGTGTCGTAGGCGATCGCTGCGCGCTCGAGGGTGATCGGGGCGCGATAGGTGTCCGAGCCGTAGTAGTCGGTGATCTCGTCGAGCGCCTGGAGTGCGAGCTTCGGCACATCGTTTCGACGGTGGATCTCCGACAGGTGGATGATCCTCCACCAGTAACGGTGCTGTCCCTGTGCGCCCGCTCCGCGGTTGGGCACGTACTTCTCGAACGCTTCGCGTGCGTCGTCGAGCCGCCCCGCTTCCATGAACGCC
>JAGQRC010000484.1 GCA_020425835.1 Planctomycetota bacterium
CACCTCCTTCCCGGTGCCGCTCTCTCCCTCGATCAGGATCGGGAGGTCCGATCGGGAGAGCCGTTGGAGCTCCGCGATGATCGCGATGATCTCGGGACACCGCGTTCGAAAGCCATGGAAGTCCACTTCGCGCTCGGGAGCCGAGTGACGGACGACCGACGGTCGCGCGCCCTCTTCCTCGGTGCGTCGCTTCCAGCGGGCGAGACGTCGCTCCGCGGAGCGCACCGCGCGCTCGCTCGCCTCCAGCTCGAAGCAGAGCGTGATGGCATCCAGGATCGGTCGAATCGGCTCCTCTCCCGCCCACTCGAGCGGGTTGAAGCGCGAGTCGAGATAGATGATCCCGGCGCCGCTCTCCTGGGGGACTCGGACGGGCAGGACGAGGATCGACCGGATCCGCGCGGCGTGATCCCTTTCGCCCTCGGTGCGGAAGCGCCGGTCGTTGCGAGTGTCGGCGAAGTGGAGCGGGGCTCCTGCTTGCACACACCGCTGCACGGCGAAACGGGCGATCCAGCGATCCGCTTCGGGGACGGAATCCCCGTCGTTGTTGCGGCTGGCGCGCACCCGCGAGTCGCCGACCTCGTCCACCGAGATCAGGAAGACCCGCTCGGCTCGGATCGCCAGCAGGAGGTGGTCGAGGAGCGCGAGGAGCACATCGCCCGACTTCCCTCGCGCGCGAATCCGCGCGAGGGCGCGAACGACGGCTTCGGCACTGTTCGGTGTCGGCGCGGCATCGGGGCCACCCGGGTTCTCATCGTCCAAGGTCACTGCTCTCGACTCGGCGCGCGCTCGACGCGGCGAAGTCCCCCACCCTGCCCAACTCTCGGCTCAATCGTCGGAGCTCCCGTTGCTCCGCCCGATCACCTTCTTCACCAGTGTATCGACGAAGTCGTATCCCGCTCCCCGGAGCAGAGTGACCCGGAGTCCGCGATGGCGGATGGACACTTCGGAGATGTGCTCCACCGCGCGTCCATCGCAGACGCAGCGGCACGGACGCTTCTGTCGATCGGAGTTGACCACGCGGATGGCGCTGCGGAGCGTGAGCACGAGGGGGAACTGCAGCGAGTGGAACTGGATCGGGCGGTGGGGGCAGAGCGGTGTCACCACCATGCTGTCGACCGAGTGATGGACGACCGGGCCTCCCGCCGCAAGGGAGTAGGCCGTCGACCCGCCGGGCGTCGCGACGATCAGACCATCACCGGAGTATCGGTTCAGGAGGACGTCATCGATGTAGCAGTTCAGCTCGACCGTCTGCCCCGAAGCGCGCTCGATCACGAAGTCGTTGAACGCTCGCTCGACCACCTCGCGACCGTCGGACAGAGTGATACGAGCCTCGAGCACCGGGTACGAGCACTTGCTCCAGGCCTCGTCGACGAGAACCCGGGTGAGCTCTTCCGCCGTGAGCCGCGGGTTCATCAGGAATCCGACGCGCCCGTAGTTGATCCCGTAGAAGGAAGTGCTCGGATAATCGAGCGCTCGGATCAGCGCCATCATGAACCCGTCGCCGCCCAGGGCGAGGACCAGGTCCACTCCGGGGACCGGCTGACCGGGGCGTTCGACCGAAGTGTCCGTGACCTCGATGGCACCGAGCTTCTCATCCTTGAAGCTGACCCCGAGGTCCTGGGCGGGAATCACGTCGAAACCGGCCGACTTCAATGACGGAAGAAGCTCCTCGAGGAGCGGCGTGACATCCGACTGCTCGCGGTGGGCGGCGATCAGAATCCGGCGCCGACGGCTCTTGGCGGATGGCTCCGAGGCTCTGCCCTCGGACTTGTTCGACGACAAACGGGCCTCCCCTTCGATCGTGAGGGAGGATGGTATCCGCGCCGCACGGATTAGTCCAAGCGGTCAGAAGAGCTCGCGCTGCTCCCACGCGCCGGGCCGACGGAAGGTGGTCGGCGACGCGATGGCCTCTTCGTGCGCGTTGCCCTCCTCGCGCGACCCGAGTCCGAGCCGGCGACAGGTCAGCTCGAAGAGCCGGTCGATGGCCTCCCAACGGGCGCCGCGGCCGATGAACCTCTCGCCGAAGGTCGGGTTGCGGACTCGCCCTCCGCGCGAGTCGCGCAACGCGCGCATCACGCGATCGGCGCGCAGCGGCAGCTCGGCCCGCAGCCGCTCCTCGAACACTTCGCGCACCGGATCCGACAGGTGCAGGAGGATCCGGAACGCCTGGGTCGCCCCGCAATCCGACGCTCGCTCCAGGATCGCCACGACTTGGTCATCGTTCAGACCGGGGATCATCGGAGCGACCGCGACTCCGACGCGGACCCCCGCCTCGGCGAGCGCACGGATCGCCGCGAACCGCGCCGACGGTGCAGGCGCGGTCGGCTCGATCGCCCGCGCCATCGCGTCGTCGACGAACGGAATGCTGAGGTAGACGGACACCTGGGAGGTCTTCGTGAGCTCGGCCAGCAGGTCGGCATCGCGTCGCACCAGAATCCCCTTGGTGATGATGCCGACCGGGTTGCGATAGTCGACGCAGACCTGGAGGAGGCGCCGGGTCAGCTCGTAGCTCGCCTCGATCGGCTGGTAGCAGTCGGTCGATCCCGAGAACGCGATCAACTCCCCGCGCCAGCCGGATCGGTCGAACGCCTCTCGCAGGAGCTCCGGCGCATTGATCTTGGCGACGATGCGACGATCGAAGTCGGTCCCCGCGCCGAAGTCCAGGTACTGGTGCGTCACTCGGGCATAGCAGTAGGCGCAGGCGTGGTAGCAGCCGCGATAGGGGTTGACGCTGTAACGAAACGCGATGTCCGGGCTGCGGTTCTCCGACAGGATGCTCCGCGCCTCCTCCTCGTAGACCTCGAGAGCGACCAGGGGAGCCTCGCCGATGTACTCGACGTGACGTCCGAGCCACGGGTTCGGTGGGTTGGAGAGTCTCCGCAGGGACATCGGACTCCTCGGTTCGTCGGTCGGGACGGGTGGATTCTGCCGGTCGGCCCTCGCTCTCGCCAGGTCGCGGAGCCGCTGTCGGAAGGGTCGCGAATTTGATCGAGGCCGGCGTCAAGCCACCCCGCCATCGGACCGAAAGTCAGGAGAGAAACCGATAAAGCGATGGAGGAGGGCATGGCGTCGACCTGCTGCCGTTTCTGCGAGACACCCCTGACCCACACCTTCGTCGACCTCGGGATGTCTCCGTTGTCGAATCGCTATCTGACGGAGGCGCAGGCCGAGGACCATGAGCCCTTCCATCCGCTCCACGTCTACGTCTGCGAGGAGTGCCTGCTGGTCCAGCTCCCGGAGTGGGTGAACCCGGACGAGATCTTCTCCGACTACGCCTACTTCTCGAGCTACTCGACGAGCTGGCTCGCGCACGCGGAGCGATACTCGCAGGACGCGATCGGCCGCTACGGAATCGACGAGTCGAGCTTCGTGGTAGAGATCGCTTCCAACGACGGCTACCTGCTGCGCAACTTCGTGGCGCGCGAGATCCCCGTGCTCGGGATCGAGCCGGCGAGGAACGTGGCCGAGGTCGCCGAGCAGGCGGGCATCCCGACGATCAGCGAGTTCTTCGGAACGACGCTGGCCGATCGACTGGTCTCCCGGGGGATCCGGGCGGATCTGCTGATCGGCAACAATGTCCTCGCCCACGTCCCCGACCTTCGCGACTTCGTCACCGGACTCCGGACGCTGCTCGCGCCCGGCGGCGTGGTGACCCTGGAGTTCCCTCATCTGCTCCGGCTGATGCAGGAGAACCAGTTCGACACGATCTACCACGAGCACTTCTCGTACTTCTCCCTCATGGCCGCCTCCGGGGTGCTGGAACGCCATGGGCTACACGTGTTCGACGTCGATGAGCTGCCGACACACGGTGGGAGCCTGCGCATCTACGCCGCGGCGGCCGCGTCCGTTCAACCGGTGACCGAGCGGGTCGAGGCGGTGATCCAGCAGGAACGACGAGCCGGTCTCGACGTCGCCGAAGGGTTCTCCACGTTCGCCGCCCGGGCGGAGGCGTGCCGTGAGGGCCTTCTCGAGTTCCTCGAGCGGGCCGCAGTGGCCGGTCAGCGCGTGGTCGGGTACGGCGCAGCCGCCAAG
>JAGQRC010000485.1 GCA_020425835.1 Planctomycetota bacterium
GGAGCGCTCCTACCCGAGCGAGAGCGTTTCGGTGTCGGCGATCGGCCTTTCGACCGGAAGGGCGCCCGAGAGGATGGCGAGCGCGCGCTCCGCCGTCGAGCGATAGGAGGTCAGCTTACCGCCGGCGATCGTCACCCATCGCGGGTTGTGCTTGCGATCGGTCGGGAACGCCGTCTCCCGGGAGCGCGCGTTCATCCCTCCCTTCGCCCTCGGGAGTACCCGCAGCCCGGCGAAGCTCGAGATCGGCTCATCGGTACGTTCGGGGAAGTACCGCCGGTAGGTCTCGAGCAGGTACTCGACCTCTCGATCCGTGGCGCGGACATTCTCCGGATCGCCGTCGAAGAGCGTCTCCGTCGTGCCGATCAGGGTGTTCTGGTACCACGGCATCACGAAGACCGGTCGGCGATCGGCGATCGCCTCCACGTAGTAGACGCCTCGGTGGATCTCTTGCGGCAGCACCAGGTGCGCGCCCTGGACGAGATCCGCGGGATACGGATCGAGAGCCGGTGAGACCAGCGCATGGACCCGGTTGATCCAAGGACCGGCGGCGTTGACCACCGTCGCGGCGAAGCAGCGTCGCACCGGTCCGTCCGCCTCCTCGAACTCGATCTCGTAGCCCGCACCATCCTGGCGTGCCGCTCGGAACAGGGCGGGGCAGAGGAGCACCGCACCGAGCTGCTTGGCCGATCGCATCACGGCTTGGGTCAGCTCGACGTCATCCGTCTGAGCATCGGTGTATCGGAACACCGCGCGGAGCGACTCCGTGGTGAGACCATCGAGCGCACCGTACTCCTCGGGGTCGACCCGAGAGAAGCGAGAATCGGAGCCGAGGCCCCCGAGCAACGAGTAGAGCGTCAACCCAGCGTGCAGGCGGAAGCTCCCGTAGCGGCTCTCGGGATAGACCGGGATGTAGAACGGGACTCGACGGACGAGCCGCGGCGCGATCCGGAGGAGGATCTCACGTTCGTGGAGCGAGGTCCGGACCAACGGAAGATGGAACTGCGCGAGATAGCGGAGCCCGCCGTGGATCAGCTTGCTCGAGCGGCTCGACGTCCCGGCTGCGAGACGCTCCTTCTCGATCAGAGCGACCCGATGGCCGGCAGCCGCGGCAGCCTGGGCGACCCCGACCCCGTGGATGCCTCCGCCGATCACGACGAGGTCGTAACGTTCCGAGATCATCGCGGGCCTTCTCCGATCGGGGTCTCCGTCGGTGCATCATCGACCGGGACCCGCGCCGGACTTTCGGGCCTTCGACGGATCAGACGCTCTCGCGGTCCGAGAGCTCCTCCAGCAAGTCGGGGTCGATCTTCGCCTTGACGGTCCGGCGGTCGAGCTTGAGCCGGCGTGCCGTCTCCTCGTAGTTGTGCGTTTTCGAATAGATCAGCGTGCAGTAGCGACGGATGACGTCTTCCGCGGTCAGGTCGCCCGAGTCGAGCTGGGCGACGAGCCGAGCCGCGAAGCCGCGGGGATTCCCGCGACGGGGGGCGTAGCTTCCGCGCACCATGATGTTCCGGACGCACTGCTCCAGCTCGCGGAAGTTCCCCGGCCAGCGGTACTGCCATCCGAGGTGCGAGTCGACCCAGCGCACGACATCCGCAGCGAGCTCCGCGCCGTCCTGTTCCCCCAAGAGGCGGGACGCGACGAAGGTGACCAATCGCTGGAGCTCCTCGGGATCCCCCTCGATCTGCTCGGCGAGGGTCGGGGTTTCGATCATGTCGGCGCAGAGTCGGTAGTAGAAGTCCTCGCGGAACTGTCCGCCTTCCATTTCGCGTTCGAGGTTCCGATTGGTCGCGGCGATGACCTTTCCTTCGAACACCAGGTTTCCGGTGTCGCCGATACGTTGGAAGGTCCGAGTCTGCAGGAGCCGGAGCAGCTTGACCTGGATGGCCGTGTCGAGCTCCCCGATCTCGTCGAGGAAGACGCTGCCGAGTGGTCCACAGACCTCGAACCACCCGCTGTGGTCATCGAGCGCGCCGGTGAACGAGCCCCGTCGGTGTCCGAAGAGCTCCGATTCGATCAACGTCGTCGACAGCGCGGAGAGGTTGAGGGCGTAGAACGAGCAGGTGAAGTCCTCGGAGAACTGCATCGTTCTCGGGTCGAAGGGGAGGTAGCGGGAGTACCCGATCGCTCGCGCGACGAGCTCCTTCCCGGTGCCCGAGGCGCCGAGGATCAGCGTCGTGATGTCGCCCATGCGATCGAACAGCACCTTGCGGTACCGGCGCATGTCGTGGGTGAAGATCGATTGCCAGATCGCGCCACGCAGGCGCGCCATCGCCACCGACGACCCGACCAGGTTGGAGAAGATGTGGAAGAAGGCGCGTCGAAGATGGAAGAACAGCGCGAAGAGGTGAGCGGGTGGCTCGGGCAGGATCTCCAGACCCTCGATGTCGGTCAGATCGCCGAAGCGTTGCACGAACTGGGGGAAGTAGGTGATCTTTCCCGCCTTCGTCCCTCGGAGCTGCAGTTCCACCGTCTCGAGGATGCGATCCTCGAACTCGTGGTAGAGCGTGAACAGGGCGAGGTCTTCGTAGAGCCGCAGGTCCCTTGCGGAGGGACGCGCGCCTCCTCGAAGGCGAGTCGCGGCCGCGTCGGCGATCTGGGTGGCCCGGGCCGAGAGGGTGTCGACGTTGGGGAACGCCGACAACGGATCGGTCCGCGGATGCCAGATCGTGTCGCTCGCCTGGAAGTCCTCGCCGAGAGCTTTGCGCTCCCATTCGAGGCGTTCGGGGAGAAAGGGGTTGCAGTAGGCGATCCCCGAGGCGGCCTCCGCGAACTCCCTCTCCCCGGGCTCGAAGATACTCATCGGTAATCCTGCTCTCGATCGCGACGTTCGGCACCCGACTCGGTTCGGCTTCCGGGTGAATGGTAACCGGGTTCTCGCTCGGGGTCGCGATCCGTCAGCCGACGTCGCGCGATTGGAAGAGTGCGGTGGCCACACCGAGGGCACCGATCACGAAGAGGCCGCAGTAGACACTCACCAGGACCAGATAGCTCGGCGAGACCGTGCGCCCCTCGAGGAGCGCGTCGCCCAACCAGAGGTACTGGAGGTTGGGGAGGAGCGCGTAGGAAGCACGAGCGATCCAGGAGCCGTCGATCAGGTTGCCGAGGAAGTACTCCGATGTCAGGCCCGCCAAGAAGAAGAGGGTGGTGATGATCAGCGTCGTCGATCTTCCGAGGCGCGTGGCTGCCGCGATCGAAACCGCGCAGAGCACCGCGTGGGCCTGGAGCACGAGGAACAGCGCGGCGAGGAGGGTGGGATCGAACTGATCGAGGAAGGGCACGCGTTGCCAGCGCGCGTCGAAAGAGAACGCGGGGATCAGAGCGATCGCGAGGAGCACCGCGAGCAGGACGGTCAACGCGGACCCGAAGGAGGCGCCCCGGAAGTAGTTCGCGAACAGGGCGAAGAGCAGCGCGCAGGCGAGCGCGCCGAACCCGAAGTAGAGCACCGGCTCGTGGTAGGGGTCGCGGACCGACATCAGCGTTCCGTGCCGGAGGCTGAACAGGAGCCCGAGCGCCCAGATCGACTCGATCGCCGCGACCGCGCCGAACGCGCCGAGGTACTTGCCGATCAGGAAGCTCGGTCGCGCCAACGGCTTGCTGACGACCGAGAGCACGGTCCTCGTTCGGATCTCTTCCGACAGTGCGGCCGCGCCCGTGAAGCCGGCGAGGAACAGTCCTCCGACGAAGACCGTGCTCAGAGCGATGTCGCGGAGCAATCGGTCGTCGTCCTCGAGCGTGTACGAGCTGAGCGCCGGGTTCAGGGTGAGCAGTCCGAGCGTGAGCAGCAGCAGGACCAGCGTGATCGGCTGTCGGATCGATTCGAGGAAGGTGTTGCGCGCGACGGCGGCGATCTGACTCGGCACGAGGACTCCTGGGCTCTGGATCCGCCGGGCGATCGGCACGTCCGGGGCCGGACGATCGATCGGCACCGCCGAGCGACGCGTCGACGGCTCGGTCGACGCCGCCACTTCGTCCGCGTTGCGCGTGCGGACTACGAGGAGAGGAGGATAACCGGGGAGACAGAACGGTCGC
>JAGQRC010000486.1 GCA_020425835.1 Planctomycetota bacterium
GGATTCCGACTCGACCCATCAGATCGGCGGATTGCCGGGGAGCGTGCCGGCGACGGCGCAGCGAGGATCGGTCGCGACCAGCCGGGTCCGGAAGATCGTCGCCGCCTCCCGCAGTGCGGAACGCGCCGACTCGATGTCGCCCCGGGCCCGCAGTGTCTCCCCCAGGACCTCCAGCGCGTGGCCACGCTCCAGATGCTCGGTGAGATCGGCGGCTTCCAGGTCGGCCAGCGCTTCCCGGGCGAGCTGCTCCGCGCGCTCCGCCTCTCCGCTCGCCAGCTCGATCCGCGCGAGGACCACCGAGGTCGCGGCCCGGTCGGGATGGGCGCGTTGGAGGAGCGCGCGCCGGATGGCGAGTGCTCGCTCGGCGCACCTTCGCGCCTCGTCGAGCTCCCGGTCCTGCAACTCGATCCGCGCGAGTTCGTACCACGCCCGCGCGACGAGCGGGTGGGGACCGAGGACCTCCCGCTCGAATCGAGCGAGCGCGTCACGGGCGTCCCGCCGAGCGCGCCCCAGGTCGCCTCCGGCTCGAGCCACGGCGGATCGGTTCGTCAACAGTGTCGGGTAGAGCAGATGGTTCTCGCCCAGCAAGGACCGGCACTGTTCGAGAGCGCTGTCGAACAGCGGCTCCGCCGTCGCGAAGTCTCCCCGCGTCGCGTGGGCCATGGCGACGTTGTTCAGGGCGATCGCCACCTCGGGGTGAGTCTCTCCGTAGTGGAGTCGGTAGATTCGGAGCGCGCTGTCGTACAGCGCAATGCTGTCGAGGATCTCGCCGCGCTCGAACTCGACGACGGCCAGGTTGTTGAGGTCGATCGCCGTTTCGGGGTGATCGCGACCGAGCGTGCGCTCGTGGATCTCGATCGCCTCGTGGTAGAGTTCCGAAGCCGCTCCGAGCTCGCCTGTCGCCTGCGTCGCCGCAGCGAGGTTGGAGAGGGTTCGACCGAGCACCGGATGCGTCGGCCCGTACCTGGCCCTCTGGACCGCGAGTGCATCGTGGTGCTCGCGCTTCGCTTCCTCGTATCGCCCGAGACACTGCAGCGCCCAGCCTCGCTGGTCTCGAAGCCGAGCCACCCCGACATCCTCGTCCCCGAGCCGGTGTCGCAACTGCTCGATCACCTCGCGGAAACGCGCTTCTGCATCCCCGTAGCGCCCGCGTGACGTCGCGACCTCGGCCAAGAGTCCCGCGGTGCGAATGCACTTCACGTGCGCAGGACCGAGCTCGTGCTCGAAACCGGTTCGCGCCCTCTCGAGCTGCGTCTCGGCCGATGAGTAGCGACCCTCCGCGCTCTCGAGCAGGCCGAGCGCGCAGCGCGCTTCCGCCTCCGCGAGTTGCGAGGGGCGTCCCTCCGCCTCGAGCAGTGCGAGCCCACTCTCGAGGAGACGTCGGGCCTCGGCCAACGAGCCGAGCTTGCGATGGAGATCTCCCAGGGTGATCGACAGCCGAGCGCGAATCGCAGGTTCGTCGATGAGCTCCCGGTCGAGACGCTCGGTCCCACGATTCAGGATCTCGAGCGCCGACGGTGCGCCCACACGCCGCGCTCCGGGGCTCGGGTAGGGGTCGACCGGCTCGAAGAGCGCCACGACGAAATCCGCGACGCGCCGTGACCGCTCCGCCTCCGCGCGCGCTCGAGCGGCCTCCTGCTCGGCGCGCTCTCGATCCGCCAAGTACACGCGGAGCGCGTGGGCCATCTCCCCGGCGTGGCCGAACCGGTCCGCGGGAGCGCGGGCCATGGCGCGAAGACAGATCCGTCGCAACGGCCCCATGGTCGACTCGGTGTCGGGAAGGGCATCGAGCTCGCGGGGTGGTCCCGCTCGCATCGCGTCCAACACTCGATCGGTCGACTCGTGCTCGGCGTAGGGAGGCTCGCCGGCGAGCAGGGTGTAGAGGAGCGCTCCGAGCGCATAGATGTCGGCGGCGGGTCCGACCTCGACCCCCGTCGCTTGCTCCGGCGCCATGTAGTACGGAGTTCCCACGATGCTCCCGCTGCGTGTCGACGCGGCGACGCGATCGAGCTCATCGCGGCACGCCTCGTGGAGATCCTTGGCGAGCCCCCAATCCATGACGTAGACCTCGCCGAAGTCGCCGACCATGATGTTCTCCGGCTTCAGATCTCGGTGGACCACGCCGTGGGAGTGCGCAAAGGCGATCGTATCGCACACCTTCAGCAGCCCCTCGAGCGCTCGATGGACGCTCCAGTCGCTGTCGTGACCTCGGCTCGACGCGAAGACTTCACCGAGTTCGCGGCCACGGATCCGGCGCATGGTGAAGAACACACGGCCTTCGTCATCCACGCCCACCTCGTGCACCGGAACCACGCCGGGGTGCTCGAGTCGGCTCGTGATGCGGGCCTCGCGGAGGAACCGCTCCAGGAGATCCGCCTTCGAGTGTCTGCCCTCATCGATCACGACCTTCATGGCGAGCTCGCGGCCGAGGTCACGATCCCAAACGGCGAGGATGCGCCCCATGCCGCCCCGCGCGATCTCCTCCCGGACTTCGTAGCGACCGTACGGTGTCGAGAACGTCGGATCGGTCGTCGCGTGCTCCTCGCGCGATTCTCCGGCGATGCGCGCGATCGCGGTCTCGGACAGCGACTGCGCGGGAGCGATGGCGCTCAGGAGAGGTCGCCACTGATGCTCGAGGTGACGCAGCGGCTCCGGTGAGAACCCGCGCTGTGTGCACCAGGAGTCGAGGTCGGATGCCTCACCGCGGAGATGGTCGGCGAGGAAACGGAGGAAGCGTGTCGCGTCCGCCGTATCGTCGGAGGGATCGCGAGAGCCTCGTGGCGCGTCGTGGGGTAGGGCGTTGTCGGCGGTCATGACGGTGCGTGAAGGGTATCCGGCTCGGCGAAGCTCGGCCATCGGCGCCTCGGGATCTCTTCGGCGATCGCCTTCGTCCCGCGCGCTGGTACGATCGAAGCGGAGCGAGGTCGAACAGTGGAGGAAGAACTCATGAGTCGAGAGCCCTCGGTATTCCGTCGAGACACGGGACGGACGCGGAGCGACGCCGAGGATGATCTCCTCACTCGGTTCGCACGGGGCGAGGGCGAGGCGCTCGAGCGTCTGTTCCGTTCGGAGGAGCCCGGGCTGCGTCGACATCTGGGTGCGCGCATTCCTCGGGGCATGGAGCGGCGGTGGGGCGTCAGCGACATCCTCCAGCAGACCGTCATCGAGCTGATCGAAATGCGGGATCGGTTCGAAGTGCGAGGCGGTCCCGCCTTTCGTGGGCTCGTGACGCGCGTCGCGGAGCGAGCCCTGGCGCGCGCGGTTCGCCGAGAGCGCGCAGCGAAACGGGACATCGGTCGCCACGCCTCGGTGGCCGGATCGATGGCTCAATGGGTGTACAGCCCGGGACCGAGCCCGTCGGGCATCTCGATGCGTCGGGAGGACCTCGACGCGCTCCGCGCCAGCTTCGATCGACTTCCTTGTGGTGACCGACTCCTGTTGCGAATGATCGACGCCGAGGGCCGAGACTACACGGAGGTCGCGCAAGCGCTGGGGATCACCGAGGCCGCGGCTCGCCAGCGTCGCCACCGCGCTCTGAATCGGCTTCGCGATCTCGTGGACTCGATCGATGGTGAGAGCGTCCAGCGCCCTGAACGGTGACGGGTCGACGATCGCGACCCGACCGGCCCGGTCGCCCACGATCTCGACAGAACAACTCGAGAGCACTGCGACTATCTGGGCAGCGCTGGGACTATCTGGGCAGCGCTGGGAAACTCCGACTGCGCGGAAATACCGCGCGGCTCCGAACAGGAACGTCAACGGGGGACGAAGTCGGTGAGAGTCGAATGCTCTAGGCCGCTGAGCTACACGAGTCCGAGGACCCGCGGCTGGATTCGAACCAGCGTCCTTGGATGGAAACCAATGTAGACCCTCGGGGCATTCCCGCCGTTGACCGAACACAGACGGCGAGTGGTGGGGGAACCCGCGCAGTGAATCGAGAGATTCGTCTCACCACGCGAGTTCTCGAACACCGACGGTCATCCGAAGTCGGCGAGGGTTTTCA
>JAGQRC010000048.1 GCA_020425835.1 Planctomycetota bacterium
CGCATGACGCTCCGAGGCCCCGAGAACGCCCCCCCCCTCCTCTCCGCTGCTTCCCACGGAGTTCCGGCGATCGACCTCGTCGCTCGGCAGTCACCCGAGCGGTTTCACTCCCCCATGGCCCTCGCAACGCAGCGCCGAGTGCCTGAACGGCACTCATTCGCTGTCGTCCTCGAGCAGATTCAGCCCCAGAGGCAGAGCCCCACCCATGATGAAGCAATCCACGCAAACGACCTTCCGGTCTCGGGAGACCGCAGATTCCCCCCTCGTCGTCCTGACAACTCTCGCTGTGCTCTGGGCATCTGCCCCGGTGGCGCTGTCGCAGAATCTGCCCGAACCCAATCCGACGACGAACAACGGCGTGCCCGAGGGAATCACCCCCGCCCGCAATCCGCGCCAAGAATGGGTGGAACCCGCAACGTTCGTTGCCCTTCACAACGGCGAGCTGGTCCACAGCATCCGCGACATGTCCATCCAGGGTCGCGCGCTCGACTTCGTGCTCAGTCGAACGTATCGCTCGCAGGTCGACTACGAGGGTCCGCTGGGGCACGGGTGGAGTCACTCCTACGAGCAGGTCGTCTGGATGGACTCGGGCGTCCTTCGGCACTTCGACGGCACGAGATTCGAGATCGACGGCTACCCGAGCTCCGGTTCGGGGCCCCATGACTGCGTGACACCCGGGATCTACCGCAAGGCGCGCAAGCTCGCGAGCGGCGATTGGGAGATCCGCGACCCGCAGGGCGCCGTCCTGACCTTCCACGGACTGGATGGCTCGGCCGTCGAGGGGAAGGTGGAGACGATCTCGGACTCCTTCGGCAACGAGGTTCAGGTCCTCTACGACGCCAGTGGACGAATCGACGAGATTCGCATGGACCTTCACGATCCGACCTCGTCGCCGACCCGTCGTGTCGACTTCACCTACACCTCCGGACGGCTCACCTCTCTCGTCGACGTCCACAACGGGCGGACGATCGCCTATTCCTACAATGCCGCGGGCGAACTCACGTCTGTGACGACCCCTCAAGTGGCGACCTGGACCAGTGGTGGGACCGTACAGCAGAGCCGTACGACGTCCTACACGTATGAACAGGCCCCGGCCACGGCCGAGAACAAGCACAACCTGAAGACCATCACGTACCCCGGTCGCACGCAGCCTCGCGTCCTTGCCGCGTACGATTCGGACGATCATGTCACGCGCGTGACGACTCCGGATCATGGTTCCGGGGCTCCGTACTTCGAATTCTCCTACACTGCGGCGCCGGGCAGTGGACCTGAGGTCCTCGTGACGAAGGTCGAGGACCGCAACGGCAACGAACGTCAGCTCCGCTTCCTCC
The DNA here is from genome assembly GCA_020425835.1 of Planctomycetota bacterium. The sequence goes on from JAGQRC010000048.1 coordinate 1,332, forward strand.
CTGCGGGGCACGCCGTGCACGTGCTCGACGCCCACGGCTTCGCTCAGACGTTCGAGTACAACGCCGAAGGCGAGTACACGGAGCGCGTCAACCCCGAGGGTGATTTGCTGTACCTGGATTACGCGACGAACTCTCCGGACCGCTTCCAGCACGGCAACATGATCCGGAGTCATCACATTCCGGCACCCGGCAAGCCAGGAACGGCCGACGCGTACGAGGTGAACCGCCGCTACGACCCCGTCTACAACGTCGAGATCATGTCCCAGGACGAGGGAGGCACGATCGTCTTCGACTTCCAGGAAGACCCGCAGACCGTGGCGACGATGATTGCCGACTGGGGCATCGACACGCCGCCGCTGGTCGCCTTGGGCGACGTCAACGGGGACGGTACCGTCAGCCAGTTCGGCGGCGCAGTCGTCCTGGAGCAGAGCGCGCCCATCTCGGCGGGCCTCCCGAGCGGAACGTCCGGGCCGGTCGTACGCGAACGCACGTGGACGTACGACTCCTACGGCAACATCACTTCCTACGCGGACGCGGAGGGCGCGCTCACCACATACTGCTACACGGGCGGTTACCTGACGGAGATCGTCGAGGATGCAGACCCGGCGACGGCTTCTTGCGCGCAGAGCGGGACCGTCCTCAACGCGGGGACGAGCAACTGGGTCAAGGGAGCCCAGATCGCTCACGTCGCGGCGAAGACCTCGTTCGTCCGCGACGGTCGAGGCAACGTTCTCGAGGTGACGGATCCCCGTGGGGTGAAGTCCACGTACCAGTACAATCTGCTGGACCAGCTCGAATCGGTCGCTCAGGCCGACGCCACGGACCCGAGTCGACTCGACCCGCGACTCGATTCGATGGTCACGGCGGGGTACGGGCACCTGGTCACGCCCGCCATCGAGGAGCTCTTCGACTACGGCCCCTGCGGGAACCTGGTGCGCACGCGCGCGGACAACTCCGGGGTCGGCGACCCCTCGATGCCGTGGATCGAAACGACGGCCACGTACGACGACGAAGACCGAATCGTCTCGACATCACGGAAGCTCGCGTCGTCCAGCACGGCGGATACACAGATCGCTTACGACGCGAACGGGAACATGATCCGCGTCACGGATCCCGAGGGGCTGACGATCTCCTACGAGTACGACGGACTCGGGAGGGTGATCCGGACCAATCTCGACACGACGCCGGCAGGTGCCCTCAAACCCGAGACCGTTTCGACGCTCACGACGTGGGACCGGAACGGCAACCGCACTTCGACGGAAGGACCCTCCGACCACGACAGCGACGGAAACCTCGACAAGACCCTGTACGGCTTCGATGGACGCAACCGCCTCTACAACGTGATCACGCCCGTGGGAACAGAGACGGTCTTCGAATACAGCCCGCGTGGTTGGAATTCGTCCGCCTCCATCTTCGGCACGACCGGAGGAGCCAGCCCGTCGGGCAACGACACGTCGTCGAACGTCCTGCTCTCGGTCGTCGAGTCCGAGTACGACGCGACGGGCAGCACGGTCCTGCAGCGGGACCTCCGATTCACTCCGGGGCAGCCCGCAGGATCCACCGGACCAGAGACGGAATACCGCTACGACCGCAACGGCCTCGAAGTCGAGCGGGTCGACCCCGCAGGCCACATGACGTCCATGAACTACGACGGGCTGGGACGAGTCGTCGAGATCATCGATTCGCTCGGCAACAGCACGACCTACGTCTACGACGCGATGGGCTACCCGATCGAGTCCAGCTCCTCCGCGGCGGATCCGTTCGGCGGCCCCACCGTCCAACGGACGCGCCATGACCTCTACGACGGTCGCGGACTGCGGATCCGCTCCTTCTTCGAGGGTGAAGTGAACTACTACGCCTACGGTGCCCGCGGGACGCTGGTAGCGCATGCGGACGGCCGATCCGCGAGCACGCAGTCCGACCCGTTCGGTCAGGTCCCCTCGTCCGTCCCGACACCCGGGAACACGATGCGGTTCACGACCGTGCGAACGTCGACGGGCCTGCGTCAGCAGGCGTTCACGGACATGTGGGTCGGAGGGCAGGCGCCCGGCTCGTTCGATCTGTGGACTCCGGGCTTCGACCCGTCCACGGCTCCGAGCGGCGTCGCTGCCACGTCGACCAGCACCGTCGAGTACGACCGGGTGGGCAACGTCACGTCCGTGACGTCCGGAGCGAACCGGACGATGACGTTCACCTATGATGCCAAACATCGACTGGCGACGAAGTCGTTCCCCGACGGAAGTCACACCGCGACGACCTACTACCCTGACGGCAGTGTTCACGTCCACACGCTGCACGACCCGACGGCTTCGGTGATCCGCTCGACCGAGACGAAGTACGACTCCTCCGGGCGTTCGAAAGGCATGCTCGTCCTCGCCGCCCGACCCGGATACGACGGCACGACCGCCCAGTCCTTCGAGTGGAACGGGCTGGACCTCGTCACGCGGGCAACGGACTCGAAGTCGGGAGTCGACTATCTCGACTCGGTCGTCGAGCGATCCTTCGACTCGCTCGGGAGGATCCTCACCGAGAGCCAGAACGGACTCGTGGTGACGACGTCCTACGACGACCTGTATCCCACGGGGATCACGTTCCCGGGAGGTCGCGTGCTCGACAAGCAGATCGACGCTCTCGGCAGGCTTGCGTGGGTGAAGGAAGGCAGCTCCAGCGCGATCATCGCCGACTACGATTACTACGGATCCGGAGACGACGTGGCCGAGATCGACTTCGGGAACGGCACGTCGAAGACCTACCGCTATCCCGCGCCGGGAAGTGGGCTCTCGAACGGGTACTCATTGGCGGGTCACGCTCTTCGTCTCGAGCACCGGGGTCCCTCGAGCAACGCCCTCTCTATCATCGCCCATGTGTACGACCGTGTCGGCAATCGTGTCGTGGAGGGCCGCCTCGTCGGATCGTCCCTGACCGCCGACTTCATGAGCTACGACAGCCGGCGGCGGCTGGAGTTGTTCGACAAGCAGGTGGACCAGCTCAACTCCGTGTCTCAGGCCTACGCCCGTGATGCGGACGGGAACTGGCTGATGTTCGGGATCGACGACGGAACGGGCTCACCCTCGATCTACCCGTTCCTTCCTTCCGGTTCGGACTGGGCATACCAGAGCATCGACGTCCTGGCTCTCGATCACGACGCGGCCGGCAACAGGGTGCAGGACGCCTGGTTCGACTACGAGTACGACGTGTTCGATCGCCTCATCCACGTCAAGGACCGAGGAACCGGCGCGACCATCTCGCGCAACTCGTACGACGCATTCACGCGACGGATCGAGAAGAAGGACCTCTTCGGCACGTGTGAGCGCTACGTGTACGACGGCCAACGCATCATCGAGGAGCGCGACCAGAACGGGATCGTCACGGGCCAGTACGTCCACGGCAACTGGATCGACGAGCTCGTCCAGTGGATCGACTCGGGTGGACAGACCCACTACTACATGACGGACGACCAATCGAACGTGATCGGGCTGACCGACGCCTCGGGAGTCGTCACCGAACGTGTGACGTACGATGCGTTCGGCGCACCGAGCTTCCTCGACCCGGCCGGTACCCTTCTCGTCGATGGGAACGGGATTCCTCTCGTGGGCAGTCCGTCGGGGAACAAGTTCCTGTTCCAGGGGCGTGACTACGACGAAGAGATCGCCGTCTGGAAGCGCGCGCAGAGCACGCCGGGGTACTTCGCCGAGGTCGATGCGGCAGGACACTACAACTTCCGCTACCGGTTCTTCAGTCCCGAGGAAGGTCGATTCGTCAGCCGCGACCCGTTCGCGATGGCGAACAACGACGCTGTCGATCCCAGTCTGCTCGTCGGCAGGATCTTGGCCGGTGAGGGAGACTCTCCCTACGAGATGGAGTCAGGCAACCCCACCAACTCGAGCGACCCGATGGGGCTCTCCTACCTCACTCTCGTCCCGGGTCACCTGTCGAAGGGCCTCAAGCCCAAGAGGATCTTCACGACCGACTCCGCGGGCGAGCTTGCGGCGTTCATGAATGCCCTCGTCATCCCGTTCAAGAGCAATCCGGACGTCTGGGTCGGCGACGCGAGAACCGTTCACACGCGCTGCTACATTCCGGGTGGAGGCGGAGACGGGGGTCGGGGCGGACCGCGCGGAGGCCCCGGCGGTAGCGGTCCCCGCGGCGGCACCGGCCCCAGCACGGGAAGTGGTGGAGGTCGCCCGTCGGGTGGCGGAGGCGGCGGAAGAGGTGCCGGCGGCGGCGGGGGTACCGGATCCGGAGGAGGGCAGGCACCGGCCGGTCGTGGGGTCGCTCGTGGACCTGGCGGACCTGGAGGGGTTCCGAATCGAGCCTCCTCGGGACTCGTGGGTCAGCAGCGACCCAGTCCGACTCCTCGGCCTCGCGGGGGGGGCGGCGGCGCGCGACGCACCGCTGGCGGCGTCGCCGTGAATGCGCTCATCAGCTTCACGGCTGCGGCCAACGAGGGTGGCCCGGGAGGCCTTGCGACGTACGCCGCTTGCGCGGATCACAACCTGTTCCTGGCGGGCGCCGTCCTGAGCGACGCGGAGGATCGAATCGCTCGTGGACCGGGCCTCCCCCAACCGTCGCCTCCGCATCTCAAGTGGAGTTCGTCGAAGCTCTTCAAGGAGTACATCAAGGCCTTCGACAAGGCCCTTCGCCCCGACAGTACTGTCAGAGACAGCGCTGCGAACAACCTCCGTGTCGATCTCAAGGAGCGTGGCTACGCCATGTCCTGCATCTACTTCTCCAGGAACTCACGCCATCCGGAGAACGGACGACTGGGCCCCAGGGCGAACCTCGATTGCCGTGAAGCTCACAAGGCGATGACCCGCGCTCGGAACGGCACGATCGGCGAGGGAACGGACGTCCCCCCGCAGGATCGCTAGGAGTACGTGGCGTCGCTGCGGGACCAGGGATCTGCTTCCTGGTCCCGCAGCGCACCTCGCCCGAGCGGAGACTCGGATCCGCCCTTCCACCTCAATGAGCGACGCGAGAGATGACTCGAAGGACTTCCGGTGGCGCAGGTCCACAACGAGGCGGCGAGCGTAGCGCTCGTACTTCCCGCTTCTTCGCACTCTTCGCTCCGCTCGCGGCGTTCAGCCTCCTCGCCTCGCCGGACTGGTACTGGCTCGTCTCTCGTGCGGGTGCGCTGACTCTCTTCGGGACCTGGATCGTTCTCGGCCGCCGGGCGATCGCCGTTCGCAGACTGCTCACGCTCGACGGAGTCCTCGGCATCGTCGGTCTCTTGCTCGTCGTGAACGGCGGGTCGCCCTTCGTCGCATCGGTCGGAGGTGCGCTGGTCCTGGCTGCACTGGCCAGCATCAGAGTCGAGCGATCCCCGTGCAGCCGGGCGTCGGCTCTCACGGGCGCGCTGTACTGCGTGGCCTGGGCGGCCTACCTGGCCAATCCGTGCCTGTTCACGAAGATCCGTGACGCGGCCACCGGCTGGAGCGGGCTCGTCGGCAGCGCGTTCAGTTGCTCGCTTCGGATCGGTCCTTCCATGCAAGGCGCCTGGCTGGGCCTGCTCGCACTGAGTCTCCTGCTGGCTCGGTTCACGCTCGTCGAGCGCAGATGGCATGCACTGGCAGCCGGACTCGCCGTCCTGGTCGCCGCGAACATCTGCCTCCTCCGTCTCCTGGCCGCCTACGGCGAAACCATCCCCACGGCGAGCCACGCCATCCTCCCGTGGATCGTCGTGGGGTGGCCCGCACTCGCGGTCGTCTGCTGGATGGTTTCGCAGTCGGGCGAATCGACGCGCAGGACCGGACGGACCCTGTCGCGAACGCCCTCCGCTCTGCTCGCCGTCGGAGCCCTTGCAGCACTCGCCCTCGCCGGGAGCTCCCACCTCGTGCGCAGCCGACCGAGTCCCAGAGTTCTGCTGTACAGCCTCAACGAGGGCCCCATCCTGAACTGGGATCGTCCGCACTACGGTGAGTACGGCGCCTACTCACTCGGAATGTTCGGCCTCCTCCCCGAGTACCTGGAGTCGGACGGCTACCTGGTCGAGTTCCTGAACGAGCCTCTCGAGGCGGAGCACCTCGCCGATGTCGATGTCCTCGTGACGATCAATGTCGACACGGATTGGTCCTCCGAAGAGCTCGCCGCCATCGAACACTACGTACGTGGAGGAGGGAGCCTGCTCGTCCTGGGAGACCACACGGATGCAAACGGGACGCGGTCGAGCCACAACTCGCTCCTGTCGATGGTCGGGATCGAGTTCAACTTCGACAGTTCCGTCCCGGCCAACCGAACGGGCTGGGATCGCTCCGACGCCTTCTTCCATGCGCTGCACGCAGGCATGGACCACGGCGGCGAGCTGGGAATCGCCGTCGGCGCCACGCTCGAGCTGCTGGAGCCGGGAGCGCTCCCCCTCCTCGTCGGTCGACACGGGCTCGCGGACAGGGGAGATCCCGATGCGCCGGACCGCGCCTACCTCGGGGACTACGAGTATCAGCACGGCGAGCTCCTCGGAGACGTCGTCCTGACCGCGTGGTCCCGACTCGGCGCCGGCAGGGTCCTCGTGTTCGGTGACACGAGCAGTCTCCAGAACGGCCCGCTTCAGCAGACCTACCTCCCCCACGTGCGGCGGATGTTCGCATGGACGACGGGAGCGACTGTCTGGGACCTGGGGATCGGCGGGACCATCGCGGCTGGAATCGCGTTCCTCCTCCTCGCGGGCCTCCTGCTGTGGACGAGCCGCAACGAGCCCCGCACAGCCGCCCTCTTCGCTCTCGCGGTGCTCGCGACTCGAGCCGGAACAGAAGACGTGCAAGAGTCCCTGCTGGCCCGCGGAGACGGACGACTCGACCATCCGATCGCCCTGCTCGACGAGAGCCACTTCTCGGGCACGGACTTCCGCGCCGACGGGCCACGGAACGTCTCCGGTCTGAGGAACTCGCTCGTGAGAAGCGGCTACTTCGTCCAGACCCTCGACGAGTTCGACGAGGAAGCCCTCGAGCGCGCACAACTCCTCGTCTCCATCGCTCCCGTTCGAGCGTACACGCCATTCGAGGTCGACGCACTCGAGCGATTCATGACCGCCGGAGGAACGGTGATCGTCGCCGCCGGCCACCCCGACCGGACGGGGGTCGCCCCGCTCCTCGATGCGGTGGGCATCTCGATCATGCCGCTGCCCATCGGCCCGGTTCCGCTCGACAGGGACCCGCGACGGCCACGTGACCGTGTCGGCTACGTCAGTGCATGGCCACTACGATTCGCAGAGCGATGCGAGAAACGCACGACGGTGTACGGGTCGTTCATGGAGTACCCCTTGGCGGCACTCGTCGAGGTCGGACGTGGAGCACTCTTCGTCGTCGGGGACAGCTACTTCTTCGGTAGTCCGAACCTCGAAGGATTCGATGACTGGTCCGAGCCCAACATCGAGTTCGTCCGAGACCTGCTGAGCCACGTCGCATCCCTCGGCGACCGGAGTGGAGAATGAGTCTGTGCGTCTGGTCCGTGCCCGTCCTGGCCGCACTCACCGCCCTCAACGCATCCGGTGTGTTCGCTGGTACGAGCTGGCTCGTCGTCCTGATCCTCGTCTGTGCGCTGCTCACGTGCTCCACGGCCGCGCTTCGCGGACGGCGCGGATACGTGAGTGGTTCGTACCGCGGCCTGTCGCTCGCCGCGTTCGCCCTCATGGCGACGGTCGTGATCACTCCGGTTCTCGCAGAGATCGGCGCCCATGAGCATCGGTTCGACGGCCTCTCGATCCTGCCCTACGTCGTCCTCGAGGGAATCGGGGCAGATGTCGAGCTGATCGACGGAACCCTCTATGCCAAGTCGGGCTACATCCTCCCCTTCACGACCACCTGGGAGAAGCTCGGATTGTTGCCGGTCGCGTGGATCCTCGTCGGTGCGTTCGTGACGATCGCCGGCCTGAGGAAGGAACGGCCCTGGCGAGCCCTCGCGACCGTCACCTCGGTCGTGCTCGCGTACGCGGTTGTTCGCTACTCCCTGCTGGTCGTGCTCGCCATGCACCACCCGGAGCCCAAGTATCCGTCGGGGCAGTTCCCCTTCGTGACGCTGCTGTTCGCGGATCCTGTCTGGCAGTCCCTGACGTTCCTGCCGCTGATCGCGTTCCTCTCGTCCTTCTCTCCTTGGACGCCCGTGGAACGCGAGTGGCGCTCCGCTTCCGGACGAGGAACCAAGCTGGCCGCAGTGTCGGCCGTTCTCGCTGCGGTGTCCCTCGCCGGCCTCCGTGGCTACGAAGACCCCGGCCATCGAAAGCCGGGTCGTGTCATGATCGACGAAGCCCACAGTCGAGGTTGGTCGAGCGCGAACACCCGCCTGGACACGAGGACGTTCGGGCGCGAATCCGTCTACAACTACGCGACGTTCGTCGACTTCCTTCGTCAGTACTACGCGGTCGACGTCAACTCCGATCGATTCTACACGCCCGACGTGCTCGCCGATGTCGACGTCCTCATCGTCAAGACGGCAACGGCCCCGTTCCACGACGAGGAGATCTCGACGATCCGGGACTTCGTCGAACGAGGCGGCGGGCTGTTCGTGATCGGGGATCACACCAACCTGCTCGGGATGTCGACGAATCTCAATCGACTGTCGGAGCAGTTCGGCATGACGTTCGAGTTCGACGCATGCAACCGGTTCGAGGACGGCAGGGCGCTCGTCTGGGAGCGGCTTCCGTGGCAGACCCACGCGATCACTCAGGGAATCGAGTCTCTCAAGTTCCTGACCTCGGCAACCCTCGACATCCCTTTCGATGCAGACAAGATCCTGATCGTTCGAAACGCGTTCTCGGACCCGCTGGACTACTCGGACACCTCGTTCTTCGGCGACGTCGCACCGGACGTCGAGGACGACTTCGGCCTGCATGTCGTAGCCGCCGCACGGAAGTTCGGTCGCGGCAGGGTCTCGCTCTTCGGTGACAGCACCGTGTTCTCGTCGTTCGCCCTGATGATCGGCCGGCGCCCGGACTTCCTCCTGCAGAGTGTCGAATGGCTGAACCGCAGCAATACGAGCGGAAGCCCCGTCGAGTCCTCGGCCCTGTTCGTGGCGATCGGATCGCTTCTCCTGCTCCTGGTACTGCTCGCGCGAGGCGAGATCCCTCTGGGCTGGTTCGGACGACGGCTCTTCCCTGCGCTCTTCGCCGGAGGGATCGTCGCCACCGGCATCTGCAGGCTGCACACCGCGGTCGCGTATCCGGATCCGCGCCCCCGGAGTCCGCTTCCCAGTGTCGCGTTCGTGACCAGTGAGTGCTCCTTCGCACTGCCTGCGCCGATCCACGAGTCCCCTGTCCCCGGCGATCATGCGTTCGACGTCTGCTTCGTGTGGACTCAGCGGCTCGGGTTCCTGCCGCGGACTCGTCCGCTGGAGAGCGCCCTCGAGAGCGATGCTGTCGTCGTGATCCACCCGACCCCCGACTTCGCCACCGAGCACGGCGCGCAATTGGAGAGCTTCGTGCGTCATGGAGGGCGCGCAGCCGTGTTCACGAGCGACTCCGTAGTCGGGAGCGAGATCCTGGCTCCGTTCAGCTTGAGCGTCCGCGACCATGACACCCATCGGACTCTGCACAGGAGGCACGACGGCGCTGCGATCGGTCTCGACGTCCAGACCTGTCGCGCGTCGTTCGTACCCCACGGGAAAGGTCTCCTGGCCGTCGTCCTCGACCCCGAGACGTTCAGTCGCGTCGGGATGGGAGACCAATGCGATCCGCTGGACGGCGACCCGGAGCGCACGACCGCGTTCGTGGAGCACTTCCGCGTCTTCCGGACGCTCGTGACTGGCAGCAGCGCGAGTGTCCAGGCGCGCAATCCGTGAGCGGGACGATCATCTGAACGCCTACGCGCGATCCTGACCCGACATGGGCGTTGTCGCGCCTTCCGCCGACTACGACTCGTCGGTGCTCTCGACCAACTCCCCCGCCTCCCGCGTCCGCCGATCCGCCTCCCCCCACCGCGCCCGGCACCCCTCCAATGCCTCCTCCGCCAGCCGC
>JAGQRC010000487.1 GCA_020425835.1 Planctomycetota bacterium
ATCCCGAGACAATCCGTCGAGCCCACCGGGAGCACCGCGTCGAGCAGGACGCCGGTGCCCCCGACCGTGCCGATGATCGAGATCGCGCTGGCGAAGAACGGGTCCCGGGGCAACGAGCGCGCCGCGTCGGTGGTGCGCATGTAGTAGTACGTCCCGACGGGTGACGTGGCGTCGGCGCCGACCGAACGGTCGATCATCTCGATCAGTTCGTCGGCCGTGTTGCCGAGCGATCCGTGGTATCCGAGCAGCGCGCCCAGGTAGTACCGCGGTGCACTCTCCACCGGTACCGGCGAGCCGAAGCTCCAGTGAGTCTGGCTGTCGAAGGCCACGGCCTGACTGCCCGCAGAGAAGTAGTGATTCCGGAAGGTCGACGGCAGTCCACCGGCCAGGATCTGGTCGGACACGAGCCCGAAGGTGTAGGCGGACGAGATGGAGAACCGGCCCACCGGGAAGCAGCCATCGGTGACTCTCCCGGCCGGCTCCACGACGTAGAAGTCGTCGATCGGGGCGATCACGATGTAATCCACGAATGCGTCGATCCCGCGGGCGGCGAGGGTCCCCTGCACCGCGCGCTGCTGGAAGTCGACGTGCTCGTCGTAGGTCGCGGCCCGAGGATCGACGTAGATCACGTTGCAGTCCGGGATCCCGCGGGCCACGCGGTAGTGATGGCCGACATAGACCGAGATCGGATCGCTCGGATCGATCAGCAGGACGGCGTTCTCGGCGCTCCCCCCGGCGTGGATCCCCGTCGCACCGAACACGACTCCGAACGCGACCGCCATCCAGACCCAGGGTCGCCCCACGACCCGGCACGACCCGACGCCTGGAGTCCGGCGACCCAGGCTGTCGGCCCCGGCCCCCCCGAGCCGCCCGCTCCTCGGTGCGTCGTCTCGTGCCCTCGCTGGTCGCAACGCGTCCCTACCTCTCCGCTTCCGACTTCGGATCCGGCCGTCAGTGTACTCGCGGACGGCGGTCGATCGAGCGTTGGTCGACGAGGACTCTCCGCTCCGTCACGGGGCACGCCTCGATTCGTGCGCGGTCCACGGGCCGACCGAGCGACCATCCGCGCGCGAGTCTTCCGCTCGGACCGCGGTCGCCGCCAGCGTGCACGACCTTCTCGGATGTTTCGTCGGGCGATCCGTTGTGAGTCCGGAGAAAAAGGATAGAATTCTCGCCCTTTGCGCCCAAGACGCAGTGTAAGCGTCGGGCTTTCTTGCGTTTCCGCTCTCATTGGCTCGGCCCGCGACCACAAGATCGGCCTCCGACGACCATCGTCACCGGAGCCGATGGCGTTGGATCGGTTGGTCCGGTCTCGATCGACCCTTCGCGTCACGCGCTGTCATCACCGTCCGGTGTGGCGAGCGCGGCATGTCGCGAGCGGTCCGGATCGCGAACGGTCCTCGTCGAGCCGCGCGTCTCGAGAGCAAGGAAACCGAGTTCGATCCGTGTGCCGATCCTCATCGTCCTTGCGACGTCGAGGAGCGAGGCGCCTGGACCATGCGGAGCACGAAGCGATGGCCACCGACCAGTCGAAGCTGAGGAACATCGGGATCAGCGCGCACATCGACTCGGGGAAGACGACCCTGACCGAGCGCATTCTGTTCTACACCAACCGCATTCACGCCATCCACGAGGTGCGGGGTAAGGACGGGGTGGGCGCCACCATGGACTCCATGGAGCTCGAGCGTGAGCGTGGCATCACCATCGCGTCCGCCGCGACCCACACCGAGTGGGACGGGCATCACATCAACATCATCGACACGCCCGGACACGTCGACTTCACGATCGAGGTGGAGCGGTCGCTGCGCGTCCTCGACGGAGCCATCCTGATCCTGTGCGGGGTGGCGGGGGTGCAGAGCCAGTCGATCACCGTCGATCGGCAGATGCGTCGGTACAACGTTCCGCGCCTCGCCTTCATCAACAAGCTCGACCGGACCGGTGCCAACCCGTACCGGGTCGCGGAAGACCTCCGCGAGAAGCTCAAGCTCAACGCGGTGCTCTGTCAGATCCCGATCGGCCTCGAGAACGACTTCAACGGCATCGTCGACCTGGTCCAGATGAAGGCGATCTACTTCGACGGCGAGAACGGCGAGAAGATCCGGTTGGAGGACATTCCCGCCGACCTCGCCGAGGAAGCGGCCATGCGGCGCGAGGCGATGCTCGATGCGCTGTCCGACTTCAACGACGAGCTGCTGGAGGCGGTCCTCGAAGATGCGGTGACCGAATCGATGATCCACACCGCGATCCGCAACGGGGTCCTCGCCCTCGGTCTCTGCCCGGTGTTCCTCGGTTCGGCCTACAAGAACCGCGGCGTCCAGCCGCTGTTGGACTCCGTCGTCCGCTACCTGCCGAACCCGGCCGACATCGAGAACTTCGCCCTCGACCCCTCCAACGAGGAGGCGAAGGTCAAGATCACCAACCAGACGTCGGACCCGCTCCTCGCCTACGCCTTCAAGCTCGAGGATGGACCCTACGGCCAGCTCACCTACCTCCGCGTCTACCAGGGCGCCATGGTGAAGGGTGAGAGCATGGTCAACGGGCGCACCGGCAAGCGGGTGAAGATCGGGCGCCTGGTGCGGATGCACGCCGACAAGATGGAGGACATCGACCGAGCCGACTCGGGGGACATCGTCGCGATCTTCGGGGTCGACTGCGCCTCCGGGGACACGTTCCGGGCCGAGAACTCGAATCTGACCCTGACGTCGATGCACGTTCCCGAGCCGGTGGTCCACCTCTCGATCAAGCCGCTGGACCGCAAGGCGACCGACAACATGTCGAAGGCGCTGCAGCGGTTCTCCAAGGAGGACCCGACCTTCCGCGTGCGCACCGAGGGTGAGGAGACGGTGATCTCCGGAATGGGCGAGCTCCACCTCGAGGTCTACGTCGAGCGGATGAAGCGCGAGTTCAACGCGGCCGTCGAGGTGGGCGCGCCGAAGGTCGCCTACCGGGAGCGACCCACCAAGGTGGTCGCCTTCGACTTCACCCACAAGAAGCAGACGGGTGGATCCGGACAGTACGGGCGGATCATCGGGAAGCTCGGCCCGTCCGAGAAGGGCAGCTACGAGTTCGAGAACAAGGTCGTCGGCGGAAACGTGCCGAAGGAGTACGTCCCGTCGATCGAGAAGGGCTTCGGGTCCATGCTCGCGGCCGGTACCTACATCGGCGCCCCGCTGGACGGACTCTCGATCGTGCTCGAGGACGGCGCGTACCACGCGGTCGACTCCTCGGACATGGCCTTCCAGACGACCGCCCGCGGCTGCTTCCGCGAGTACTACCCCAAGTCGTCACCGCAAGCGCTCGAGCCGATCATGAACGTGAGCGTCGAGGGTCCGACCGAGTTCCAAGGGGACATGTGCTCGACGATCCTCCAGCGACGGGGAATCCTGGTCGGAACGTCGGAGAACCAGGGAACGGTCCGAATCGAGGCCGAAGTGCCGCTCTCCGAAATGTTCGGCTACGCCACGACGCTTCGTTCGGCCACCCAGGGCAAGGCGGAGTTCACCATGGAGTTCCATCGCTACGCGGCCGCGCCTCGGGAGATCCAGGAGGAGCTCGTCGCTCGCTATCGCGAGCAGCGCGAGAAGGAGAGCAAGTGAGCGCGCTTCAACCGCAGCCGGCCGACGCGCGGAAGCTCGGCCGGCGCAACCCGGGTCCACAGACCACCCATTTCCGACGGGGCCAATCAGCGAGGGAGGCGGCAAGATGATCGACTCGAATCGACCACTTCGGGTTCTGGACAAAGCCATCGGAGGCGAGCTCGGCCGAGGTAATCTCGGCCTGGTCATGAGTCGACACGGTACCGGAAAACTCGCGGTCCTGACGTCGATCGCGATCGACCACGCGATGGACTCGCGCAACACCCTCCACGTCGCGGTCGGGAAGTCGCTCGGTGACGTGCGCGCCTACCACGATGAGGTCTATGCCGAGATCCTCCGGACCCTCGGGCTCCCCGCGGTTTTTTTTAATGTGGAGGCGC
>JAGQRC010000488.1 GCA_020425835.1 Planctomycetota bacterium
GTGCGAAAGGAAACAAACACGATGACCCCCACCCGATTGGTCGCCCTCGGTGCCGCGCTACTGGTCCTCGGAACGGGACTCTGCGCGCTCCATCTCTTCGGAGGCCCCTCGGCCGGCAAACTCTCCGTCCACATGGAGTCCAAGCCGACCGTGATGACCGTGGCCTACAAGGCGTACGGAAACGCCGAGGCCGCGGACGGAAAGTACTGGCTCGCCAAGCTGGTGATGAAGAACACCGGTGAGAGTCCCCTGCGCGATCTCAAGGTCAGCTACCGCGTCCCGGAGTACATCGACTGGACGACCCCCGACTCGGCGGCGGAAGTGCTGCCCGGCCAGACCGCGGTCCTCGCGATCTATCCGCGGTTCCCGTCGTCGGTGACGCGCTTGCGAACCCGGACTCCGGCGCAGCTCGAAGTGAAGATCGAGTACACGGCCAGCGGCGAATCGAAGAGCCAGGTCGAGAAGCGCCCCTTCGAGCTCCGCGGCATCACCGAGATCGAGTACACGAGCATCGAAGCCGACGAGATCACCAGCTGGTACGACATGTGGGACAACGCCGAGATCCTCGCGGCCTACATGACCGACGAGGACGAGGTGGTGAAGACCTACTTCGGCAAGATCAGCGAGACGATGGGCGGCACCCCCTACGTGCAGACGCCCGAGGACCTCGGCAAGCTGCTCGGCGCGATCTACGCCTTCGAGGTCGGCACCGGGATGGTCTACATGGGCGCGAAGGGCGTGCCGGAGCGGCTCGGCGACACGCAGACCCTCGTCCAGAGCATCAAGCTCCCCCGGGACGTCATCCGCGGCAATAGCGGCACCTGCATCGAGCTGACGCTCCTGATGTCGTCGCTCCTCAACCAGTGCGGGGTCGGGAGCTACATGGTCCTGATCCCCGGTCACGCCTTCCCGTTGATCGAGCTGAACAACGGGCAGACGGTCGCCTTCGAGTGCACGGGCATCGGAGGGCAGAACCTCGGGGGCACTTCGAGTTTCGAGGCGGCGTTCAAGGCGGGCAACGAGACGTGGGCGAAGTGCGCCCAGGGTGAGCTCCCCTTCGTGATCGTCGACTACCGGACCCAGCAGTCGCGCGGGTTGCGGCCGCCCGAGCTCGAGCCGGTCGATGTCAACGGCCTGAGCCAGATGCTCGCCGAGCGCGTGCAGAGCCGCGTGGCCCGTCAACAGCCGGATCCCGTTCCGCAGCCCAATCCCGGGCCGCAGCCGAACCCCGGTCCCCAGCCGAATCCGCAACCGGATCCGAACCTCATCACCTATCGCGATCCGACCGGCGTGCTCACTCTGCAACACCCGCGGAACTTCGTCGACAACTCACAGTTCGTCGCGCAGGTGCAGTCCCAAGCGCCCTGGTATCTCGCCAACATGACCGAGCCTCAGAGCGGCTGGGGTATCGACGTCTACGGCTTCGGCTCCCCGAACCAACAGGAGTGCTTCAACGCGCTGGCCCAGTTGGGGCAGTCGATGGGCGCCCAGGTCTCGTTCGGCCAGGCCCAGCAGATCCCGATCAACGGTCGAGCGTGGACCGTCGCTCCGGTGACCTACTCGCTCCAGCAGCAGAGCTTCACCGGCCAGGTCCACCTGTTCACGGTCGGCCAGACGACCTATGGCGTCGCGATCGGCGGCCCCGCACAGACCGCCGCGAGCGTCGAGGCCGCGCTGACGCAGATCATCAAGTCCATGCAGATCAAGGGAGCCTGATTCCATGACCACCTCGAAGACCTTGCGACGTGCGTTCCTGACCGTGGCTGTCGTGTTCGGCATCGCTCATCTGTCCGGCACCGTTCACGCCCAGACCATCCTGCAGTTCTCCCAGACCTTCGACGTGGATACGCTCGGCAACGCCACCGTCAAGCTCCACATGGAGTTCAACGCGAGCCAGTTCCAGGACTGGCAACGCCGCTACGGCATGAACCCGTCGCTGTTGCGTCGCGAGATGACTCGCGCGCTGACCCAGTACGAGATCACCGACTTCCAGATCGCCAAGAACGATCTCGAACGAGAGGTCGACGTCACGATCCGCGCGGAGGGTGTGGCCCGCTACATGGGAGACGGTCGCGTCGAGCTCGACGTCCCGAAGGAGTGGCGACTCGTGAACAAGAGCGACGCGGAGCTGAAGTTCACCCATCTCGAGCCCCTCGGGAACGGAGTCTCGATCCAGCACTTCATCACGGCGAACCTGCCGAAGGAAGCCACCGACGTCAGCGACCCCGTGCCCTCGTTCGGTGGAATGAACCGCTTCACCTATCAGATCCCGGCGACGGAACGCAGCTCCATGGCGCTGATCTTCGGAGTCGTGCTGATCCTCGGAGGCGGCGGGACGCTCGCCGCCGGTTTGCGCGGGAACAAGGGCGGGGCCCCGAAAGAGACGGAAGCCGCGAGCTGAGCTCGAGAGCTACGCGACTCGCCCCGGAGTCGGAGAAACTCGCAGGAAGGTGGAAGCAGCCACCGACCTGCGAGTTTCTTGGCACGAGGCGCGAGCTTCCGTGGGGCAGGACTCAGAGCGGCCAGACACCCCTGGCCGTCGATCTCCGAGTCGACGGAGACGCCGAGCTTCACGAGTTCTCGCACTGCCGCCTCGTTCCCCTTCTGCGCGGCGTGGCCGAGGGGGGTGATCGGGGCCTTGTCGACTCGCGTGAAGTCGACACCCGCCCGGTGCAACTCGCGCAGACAGTCGAACGAGCCGGAGTCGATCGCGAGCATCGCGGGGCTGAGGTAGGTTTCCTTTCGCGCGTAGGGATCGACGCCGCGGTCGACGAGGAGACGCAATGCTTCGACGTTGTTCGCGACGCACGCCATTCCGAGCGGAGAAACCGTCCTCGAGGAGCGATGCGAATCGGCGCCGTGCTCGTTTGGACGCGTCTGTCACAGACGCCGGAAGACTCGCCTCGCCTCGAGGAACCGTCGCAGGTGGGAAGC
This sequence comes from Planctomycetota bacterium, assembly GCA_020425835.1. Next base: position 2,935 of record JAGQRC010000488.1, read on the forward strand.
AACGTCCAACGCCACGAGCTCGAGGTGGAGGTCGCGCTCGGTGAAGCCGGCACGGTCGAGCGCTTCGCGCAGGGCGCAGATGCGGGCTCGGAACCTCCGGAGCGAGACGGCGAGCAGGACCAAGAAAACGCAGAGAGCGGAACCGACCTCGATCCACAGTGCCTCGAGCGGTGTGGACCATCCGAGACACACGAGGCCGAAGACCGGCACGAGCACGAAGGGACCGGGCCAGACACGCGCGTCGAAAGGCGCGCCCACCTGTTGATCGATCCGGATGGCGAACCCGAGGAGCCCGGGCGCGGCGTCCCGGAGGAGAGGAGCGCCGGTCGACGCGCCACCGGCGTAGGGCTCTCGAATTGCCCATCGAGCAGCCGTACTGCAGAGGCGAGCCAAACCCTCGTCGCCCGCCGCAGCTCCGAGAATCGCATCGCGTCCTCCGAAACTCCGCACCGCGGTTTCGATCGCCCCCCGAACACGACGCTCGGCGATGGTTCGCAGCAGATGGTGGAGAAACGGTCCCATCATGAGCACGGCATTGAACCCGACGAAGAGCGGCAACTCCGCCTTCTCGGCACGAGTGCCGTCCTGGAGGAGCCACACAGCACCGGTCACGAGAAGCCCGATACCGAACGCGACGAAGCCGATCATCCCATCGTCGGGAAGCCGAGCGTCGAGCCGACGGAGCCGACCGTAGAGCTCGGGCCGATCGGAGGAGAGCGGGGAGATCGGACGGCGTGGGATCGTCGGGGTCATCGCGCGTCCTGCTCGAGCACTCGGTCTCGGCAGAGTTGTGCGAGCAACTCGTCGAAGCGCGACTCCTGGGCCAGCGCAGCGATCAGCCCGTTCACCGAGAAACCCGCCCGACGCGCCGCACCGAGGACTTCGTCGCGAACTCCTCGGTAGCGCCACCGGGATCGGAGTCGACCGATCGCGTACGCCAACCAGCCCGAGAGCGTCGCCACGTAGAGCTGCCCCACCCCACCGAGACGGTCTTCGAGACCCGAACGAATCCAACCCTCGTTCAACGCGAACGCGAGCCCGAGCGAGAGCAGCACCAGCCCG
>JAGQRC010000489.1 GCA_020425835.1 Planctomycetota bacterium
GGTCTTCGTTCACCGTCCAGCGGGCCGCGCTCGAGGCGGCCGTCGCGCGTTGGAAGGATCGCCGCGCGGAGTCGCTCGTCGTCGCTGGAGATCCCACATCGCTTTGCGATCACCGCGTCCATCGCGAGGGCCTCGAGACGATCTTCGACCGGGTGCGGTTGCGAAGCCTCGAGCCGCTCGACGCGAGTTGCAGCTGCCGCGACTACTCCCGCAACTCGCTCGGCCTCTGTCGACACATCCTCGCGGTCGTCGCGACGATCTTCGATCGACCGCGGGTCCTCGCGGCGTGGCGACGTCGTCCGTCGATGCCGAAGTCGGGTTGGACCTGGGACCCGATCGATCGACTGACCGACCACGTCGGGCCGCTCGCTCGGCTCGAGTGGAACGGCTCGACGCCCCCGGCGTGGGCGCGATCCCTCGTCGAACCGTCGCAGGTTGACGACGGTACCACGGTGCTCCGTCCGCGGACCGATCTCCTCGAGGCGGCGACGGCGCGGGGCGCGTTCGCGATCGCTCTCGGACAGGAGCTCGCGCCGTCATCCTCCGTCGATCCTGCGGTGCGAGTCATCGTCGACGAGCAGTGTCGCGAGTGGCGGCGTGTCGAGCGGGGACGCTCGTTCCTCGACTCGTACCGTCGACACATCGACGAGCTCCGACGTCCGCTCTACGAGTTCCAACGGGAGTCCGTCCTCCGGTTCCTCGAGCGGGGTCGCCTGGTGATCGCCGATGACATGGGGCTCGGGAAGACGGCGCAGGCGATCGCCGCGAGTCACGCCCTGTTCCACGAGGGGCACGTCCGACGCGGACTGTTGATCGTCCCCGCGAGTCTCAAGGCGCAGTGGGCCCGAGAGTGGGCCCTGTTCACCGACGTGCCGGTCGAGATCGTCGAAGGGCACGCGGAGCGGCGCGCGGCGCAGTTGGCTCGCACCGATCGCGGTTTCCTGATCATCAACTACGAGCTCCTCCTCCGCGACTGGGTGCTCGTCCAGGCGTGGCGGCCGGATCTCGTCATTCTCGACGAAGCGCAGCGCATCAAGAACTGGCACACCAAGACGGCGCGCACCGTGAAGTCGATCGAAGCCGACTACCGCTTGATCCTCACCGGGACGCCGTTCGAGAACCGGCTGCCCGAGTTGGCGTCGGTGGTGGAGTGGGTCGACGATCGGGCGTTGCAGCCGGTTTGGCGCCTGCAGCCGGGACAGGTGTCGAGCGCGGCCGCTGCCGATGACACACCAGCGCTGGTGAACCTCGACATCCTCCGAGCGCGCCTCGCGACGTTCCTCGTGCGGAGGACTCGCCGGCACGTCCTGCCCGCGCTTCCCGAGCGCACGGACGAGCTCGTCCCGGTTCCGCTGGTCCCGGAGCAGCGGGCGCCGCACGGAGACCTCGAGCGGCGCGCGCGAGGGATCATCTCCGTTCGGAAGCGTCGTCTCCTGACCGCCGAGGAGTACTTCCAGCTGATGCAGATTCGCACGATGCAACGCATCGTCGCCAACGGCATCGCGCAGTTGCTCTTCGAGCAGTGGTGGCCGTGGCTCGAGGCGTCCGAGCCGACCGACGAGTTGGTCGCGCAGCTGCACGCTCCGAAGTTGATCGTGCTCCGCACGCTCCTCCGTCGTCTCCTCGCCGAAGAGGGGTGCAAGGTCGTCGTGTTCAGTCAGTGGCGTCGCATGTTGAAGCTCGCCGCTTGGACGCTGCGGCCGCTGTTCCGTGAGCGGGGAACGCGTCCCGCCTTCTTCACCGGTCGCGAGAAGCAGCGCCAGCGCCAGCAGAACCTCGTCGCCTTCCACGATGACCCGGAGGTCGAAGTGCTGTTCTCCACCGACGCGGGAGGAACGGGCCTCAATCTCCAACGCGCGGCGAGTTGTGTGATCCAGATGGAGATCCCCTGGAATCCCGCCGTCCGCGAGCAGCGCATCGCCCGGGTTCATCGCTTGGGCCAGGAGGTTCCCGTGCGCGTGTTCGACCTCTGTGCGCAGCACAGCATCGAAGAGCGTCTGCTCGACGCGATCGACTTCAAGCAGAGTCTCTTCGAGGCGGTTCTCGACGGGGAGGATGCTCGCGTCGAGTTCCTCGGCGCGCCGAGCTTCGTCGAGAACGCGGGGCCGTTCTACGAACCGAACGTCGCTCCGCTCACGATCCCGGAGCGCGCGGCTCGGTTCGCCGCCACCATCTCCGCCGCCCAGGAGCGCGCCCGACGCCACGAGAGTGGAGCGCCGACCCTCGCCTCGATCCTCCTCGCCGGTCTCGAGGTCCAGACCCGTGCCGACGGGAGCCTCCGCGTCGACGCGCGGCCGGAGATCGCATCGCAACTCGCTTCGTGGCTCGAGGGTCTCGCTCGCGGGCTCGCGCTCCCGTCGGTCCCCGGCGTCGCGCCTCGGGGCGAGTGAGCCGAGAGAGCCTCGACTCACCCGCACCCGAGTGCGGCGACTCAACTCTCGCAGTCCAGCGCATCCGGAGTGGGATCGAGTCCCGCTCGGGGATAGGGCGGCGCGGGCGCCGGCCCGGAGAGGAAGAGGTGATCGAGAAGGAAGACGGCGTCGACGAGCGAGACGACCCCGTCGTCGGTGGTGTCGAGCGCGTCGATGCAGCTCACGGGGGCGGATTGGAAGAGATACGAGAGGAGGAGCACCGCATCGGTCAGCTCGGCGCGCCGATTCCGGTTCGCGTCACCGCGGAGGAATCGCGCGCCCGGACGCATCAGGATCCGCAAGCTGTCCGTGCTGCTCGCGGCCTGCAGCGTGAAGTCGATGCGGTGTCGGTCGCTCGAGATCTCGAAGCTGTCCGGAGACCCGCCCGGTCCATCGCACTCGAGGCCACGGGACGAACTCGCGTCGTAGACGACGCCCGGTCGGCCCAAGAGCTCGTCGGTCGGCGTCAGTTGTGAACCGGCGATGACACCGAGGATCTCACCGTCGAACTCGAGGAAGCCGGAGAGCAAGGTGGTCGTCGTGCCGACGGGGTCGAGCCGCACCATGCAGCTGTGCAGTGGCGTCCCGACCGGGATCGCGCCACCGACGTAGTCGGCGCTGTCGTCGATGAACCCCGCTTCGACATGCCCGAGATCGATCGGGGAGACACACGCGAAGGCGCGCTCGAACCAGACGCGGATCTCAGAGCTGCTCTCCCACTCCCCTTCGAGGATCGACGGCGGAGGGTCGGCGAGTACGCAGCTCCCGCCCGCGAGCGCGCCCGGGATGGTGTCCGCGGTGATGACCCGGATGTCGTCGGTCCAGTCGCCGACCGCCATCGCGAAGTCGATGCGGGAGCGATCGCCCGAGATCTCGAAGAAATCCGCGGAGTCTCCGCCCGGTCCGTCGAGTTCCAGGCCGCGATACCGGTTCCCGTTGTAGACCACCCCGGGACGACCCAGGAGATCATCCGTCGGGACGAGCTGCGAGCCGAACAGCACGCCGAGGATCGGGGCGTCGAACTCGACGAAACCGCTGAGCAACACCGGACCGCTGGCGATGGGATCGACGCGGATCATGTGCGTCGTGATCACGGTGCCGGCGGGAACATCGCCACTCGTGTACGGCGGCCCGTCGATGAACCCGGGTTCCACGTGTCCCAACGTCAGCGCTTGCGGCAACACCAACGTGCGCTCGAGCCAGACCCGGATCTCCGTGTCGCTCTCCCAGGGGTTGGTGCCGTGAAGGATGGAAGGTGGGGGATCCGTGACCACGACCGGCCCCCCGTAGCCGACGACATCGGCGCGGCACTCCAGGGCCGATCCGAGCAAAGAAACGATCGCCCCAGTGACCAGACCGCCGAGACCATTCCAGGACATCGAGACCACCTTTCGTTCCCACCGAACCTCGGACGTCGAGGTCCGCTCCTCCTTCCCTGCGGAAAACGGGGTGGGGTCAGGTCAGCGTTCTCGGGCTCTCCGTTGGCGACACGATCGGAACGTCGTCGGGTCGTTGGCCCACGCTGTTTCGAGTTCGCGGACGGCTCGGTCACTCGGACTTCTTGAAGAGGTCGAGGAATCGG
>JAGQRC010000490.1:0-1754 GCA_020425835.1 Planctomycetota bacterium
CGGTGCCCGACTCCCCGTGGACGAACACACTGACGTTGCTCTGAGCGGCGAGCCGCAATCGACGAAAGACCTCATGCATGCTCACGCTCTTCCCGACCATTCCCTCGAAGCCCCGTCGCGTCCGGGTCTGCTCCTCGAGAAGCGTCAATCGCTCCGACGCGGCGCGCACCTCTCCTCTCAATCGGGTGATCCGCGCCGCGAGGATGAGACGGATCTCGAGCTCGGCCGGATCGAGCGGCTTCGTCAGGAAGTCGTCGGCCCCTTCCTCCAGGGCGAGGATGCGATTCCCGCGCCCACCGGCCACCGTGGAGAGGAGGAAGTAGGTGTACGTTTCCTTGGCGTGCGTCCGGATGCGACGACACAGCTCGAGCCCATCGATGCCGGGAAGCTTCCAGTCGCTCAGGACGACGTCGAACGATGACGACTCCTGGAAGACATCCCACGCGGTCTCCCCGTCCGCGACCGACGAGACATCGTGACCTAGTCGGGCCACCATCGCTGCGACGATCTCACGGGTGACCGGATCGTCCTCGACGACCAGCACTCTCATGCCTCACTCCCTTCGCCCATCAACGATCGCAGCTCCACGATGGTCGCGTCCAGCGCTCCTCGGAGTCGCGTGACGTCGTCGGCCATCGGTTCCGACTCGATCCTTTCGCAGAGGCGGGCGAGACCCACCGCGCCGAGTTGGGCTGCACTCGATCGCAGGCGATGCACGGCACGACGGACGGCCTCCGGCTCCCCCCGAGCAGTGGCACGCTCGACCTCCGCGACGAGCTCGGGCGCATCCCGACCGAACACGTCGAGAAGTCGAGCGCGGAAAGACCGGTCGGCGCCGAGTTCGGCGAGTGATGCAAACCGTTCGGCGTCGATCTCCACCGTCTCGACGACCGAGGGACTGTCCGTCTCTCGGTGCGCGACCTCCGGTGTCGGTCTCGACAGCCATCGGCGGAGCACCTCCTCGAGGCGCTCCAGCGTCGCTGGCTTGGAGACGAAGTCATCGAAACCCGCCGAGAGGAACAACGGCTTCGCGCTGCTGCCCTGCGCGGTCAGCGCGATGAGCGCGACCCCGGAGTCCGGTCGTTGCTCGCGCCAGACCCGCGCCATCTCGAGACCATCCATGCCCGGCATCTGACCATCGATGAACGCGAGGTGGAGGTCGCATCGCTCCCTCAACGCTCGCAAGCCTTCATCGGCCGATGCCGCGGCGACGACCTCGAGCGAGAACTCCTCGAGCATGGCGGCGAGGACCGCGCGGTTCGTCGCGTCGTCGTCGACGATCAGGACTCCCCCTCGCCCCGAGAATCGGGACTGCGCCCGGGGCGCGAGAGCGAACGGGACGATCACGGTGAACGTCGTCCCGCGACCGGGGTGATTCGCGAGCTCGATCCGTCCGCCCATCAACGAGACGATCTGGCGACAGATCGCGAGCCCGAGGCCGGTGCCGTCGTGACGCCGCGATCGGGTCGCGTCGAGTTGCGTGAACGCCTCGAACACGCGGTCGTGATCCGCCTTCGCGATTCCGGGCCCCGTGTCCGACACGATGATCTCCACGCGCGCGGAGTCGCTCTCGGAGCACCGGGTCGACCGCACGTGCAACAGCACCTCGCCCCGCTCGGTGAACTTGATCGCGTTGGACACGAGGTTGACGACGATCTGACGGAGTCGTCCGCCATCGCCGCGGAGTCTCGGCGCCGCGATCTCGGTCAGGACACGAAACTCCAGCCGTTTGCGCTCCGCGGCGTCGCGAAAGG
>JAGQRC010000490.1:1794-3982 GCA_020425835.1 Planctomycetota bacterium
ACCGAGCGGAGATCGAAAGTCTCCTCATCGAGCTCGAGTCGACCGACTTCGCCCTGCGAGTAGTCGAGCGTCGAATCCAGCATGTGCAGCAGCGACTCCGCCGAGCTCTGGATCGTTCGCAACCGATCGCGGACCGACTCTTCGGTCGACGTCCCGAGGAGCAAGGAACTCGTACCCATCACCGCGTGGAGTGGAGTGCGGATCTCGTGACTCAGGTTGGCGAGGAACTCCCCTTTGGCGCGGTTCGCGGACTCGGCCTTGTCGTGCGCGGCGGTGAGCTCTTCGTTGACCTCTCGGAGGTCCCGCGTGCGCTCCTCGACGCGACGCTCGAGCTCGGTGTTGCGCCGCTGCAACTCGCGCTGACGTCGCCACACCAGGACCGCGAGCAGGACGAACAGCAGCGCGACCAGAGCGGTGACCGCGATGTCGATCCCGGCGAGCCGGCTTCGGTCGCTTCGAAACCGCTCGTCGGCGCTCGTCGAGAGATCGGTGCTCAAGGCGAGGACGCCCCCGTAGATCGCATCGAACGCGGCATCCTGCTCGCTGCCGATCCGCCCGTCCTCGCGGTGACGCCAACGATCCTCCAGCGCGACCTCGAGGTCGCGCAGGCGTTCGTCGAGCGCATGGAGGTCGCGCTGCATCGCGATGGAGTGCGAGCTTCGCTCGGCAGCGTCGGCGACGAATCGGGAGAAGTCGGTCCGGAGACGACTCAGGGGCTGCCGCACATCCTCGTCGAGGTCGACGCTGAGGTCGCCGGAGATGCGCTCCTCGAACCAGAGGTGGACGCGCGAGACCTCACGCTGCACGCGCTCGAGGGTCCGAACCAGCTCGAGGTTGGTCGAGAACTTCTCGAACGTGGCGACCAGCGAGACCGAAACGAGCCCCACGATCGTGACGCCGACGATCACGAGTCCACTGCCCGACCAGATGTGCCGGAGCTGATTCCACACGTCGAGTCCGCACCTTCCCAAGTGTCCCGAGCGTCCCAGTCACCCCGCCTCAATGGGCCAATAACTAGTAACCGTCAACCGCCAACCGTCAACTGCCAACCGTTTACTTCGCGGACTCGGATCCCCCGCGACCCGGGGACACTGGATCATAAGACACAAAGAAATATCTACTTGGGAGAACTAGACCCCGAGCCCTGCGAGTGGCGCATTCCCTGCGCTGGGAACGAGAGCGACGGAGCATTCAGAACCGCGAATGGCGCGAAGACGAATGGATCGGCCCTTCCCCGAAGCGAACCCCGTCGGCCCAAGGAGAGGAACCAACGTCATGACCCCGTCCGCCGCACTCGTGGAGGACCTTCTTCCGCAGGTCTACGAGGAGCTCGAGAAGTTGGCGGTACGCCTGATGCGCTACGAGCGCACGGCGCACACGCTCGACCCCACCGCCCTCGTGCACGAGACCTACATGAAGCTTCGTCGCTCGTCGCTTCCCGACCTCCACGATCGCGGGCACTTCCTCGCTCTCGCGGCCCGCGCGATGCGCCAGGTCCTCGTCAACTACGCGGAGCGGCGACGCGCGGTCAAGCGGGGCGGCGATTGGGACCGTGTCGGTCTCGACCACGCCTTCGACGTCTTCGAGGAACAGGGCGATGAGGTCCTTGCGATCGACGAGGCGCTCGGTCGACTTCAATGTCTCGATCCGACACAAGCACAGATCGTCGACCTCCGCTTCTTCGCGGGGCTGACGGTTCCGGAGACGGCGGAAGCGCTGGGGATTCCCCAACGAACCGTGGAGCGAGAGTGGAGTCTCGCGCGAGCCTGGCTGCGTCGCGAGTTGAGCGAGTCCCGAGCAGCGGAAGAGACGGGAAGCGGGGTCGACGGTGTCGTCGTGGCAACGAGTGAAGAACGCCTTCTTCGAAGCGCGTGAGTTGGGTCCGACCGACCGCGAACGGTTCCTCGCCAACCTCGAGGACCCGGGCCTGCGGGCCGAGGTCGCGTCGCTCTTGAGCTGTGAGGAGGACGAGGCGCCGTTCCTCGAGCCGGAGCGCCGGTTCTCCTTGGCTGGTGCGCTGCCGAGCGTCCTGGAATCGGACGAGGTGGAGACCGACGCTCCTGCGGAGTCGATCCTGTTGCCGGGATCTCGGGTCGGCGCCTACGAGCTCGAGGAGCGCATCGGCTCCGGCGGGATGGGCGAGGTCTACCGCGCGCGCCGCATCGATGGTGCCTTCCAACGTCGAGTG
>JAGQRC010000491.1 GCA_020425835.1 Planctomycetota bacterium
ATCCATTGCAGCGCCCCCTCGCTCCGCTCCGCCTGCGGGAGCGCCAAAAACTCCTCCGGATCGAAGGGCCCCATTGACAGCACCGCGAACGGGTCCACCACTCGAAAGCGATTCCGACCGGGAGTCTCGCGGTGGAGCTCGATGTTGAGCTTGGAGGCTCCACCCGCCTCGAACTTCCGCGGCAGCATGATCCGGAGGATGTCCTCGACGTGGCCCCACGACCGCATCAGCCGCGCGGCGAGTTTCCGATCGCTGGTCGGGAATAGCATCTGGACATCGCTGAGGGGCATGGCCACTCGATTCCGGCTCGGAGCAGGGTGAGATCCCAACCGGATTCTGATGGCGCGTGAACCTCGAGGCAAGTGAGGTGTCGACGCGGCACGGTGCTCCTTCACGATAGCGCCACTTGTTCACCCTGCCGTGGCGGATCAGCTTCACTTCCGCGTCCTGGATCAGCCCGATGCCCTCGGCGTAGTACTTGTGGTCGAGGGCGCCCGGCTCGAGCGGGGTGGTCTCCTTCACCCTCACGCAGTTCTCGAACTTCCCGGCCGGCGTGGTGACGGTGGCCGAGATGCTGTCGATGACCGCTCGATCCATCGCCGTGTCGGGCGCGATCTCTTGGTAGTAGCGCGCACCGAGGAGCGGAGTCGCGGGCATCATGAGCCCGAAGCGCGCTCCGCCCTTCCCGCTCTCCCAGGCGCCTTCGTGGCCGGCGACTTTGCCGTCGCGATAGATGTCGACCTCCTCGCCGAAGTAGAAGACTTCGCTGGTCTTCTCGGAGATCGCGAAGAAGTTCCGCGAGATCTCCACCAACTCCCCATCCTCTGACTCGCGCTCTTCGACGATGCGCGTGGTCACGCCGTCGACCACCTTCGTCTCCGCGAGCACGGTGATCACCAGCTCGACGTTCTCTCCGTCATCCATGCCCTCGTACGCGAGTTGGTATCCGGGCTCGAGGATGAAGTAGGGATTCCGACCGGTCGGTCCGAGGTCGCTCTTCTGGACCGGGAAGCGATCGGTGAACTCGTCATCGCCCGCGGTGGGCTTGGCGGATCGATCGAGCCGCTTGCCGGACACGCCATCGATGCGGATCGACTCCATGGATCCCTTCGCCCAGATCTTGACGACGTAGACCGGCTTGCCCTCCGGGAGCCCGAGCTGCGCCTCGATCACCGTGCCGGATCGCTCCTTCTGCGCCGCGCGAACGGCACGAGAGAGGTCGATCTTGCAGAGCGCGACGGCGGCCGACAGATCGTCGGTCTCCGGAGCGTTCTCGACGATCGAACCCTTCTTCGAGTCGAGCACCACGTTCCGCGACGCCGTGCCCTGGGCGAGATCGATCGAGTAGACGAGCTCGCCCTTGTCGAGCTCGAGCTCCGCGTGATAGACGAAACCCCCGCTCACCTCCTTCTCCGCCTTCTGTATCGCCTTCAGCAGGTCGAGCCCGACCTGCGGGATCAGCTCGTCCCACCCCTTGCCCTGTGCCACCACACCGACGAACAGGGCCAGACTCGCGATCAGTCGTACCATCATGGAATCCTCCTGGTAACGGGTTCACGGGGGCACTGTACTCGGCGAAGCTGACGGGATCCTGAACGCTGGAGATGATTCCGAGGGGCGATGTCGCAGAGACCCGAATCCGACCGAACGAAGATCGAGGAGCTCGAGCGGTCCGGCTCCCTCAACAGCGCGCTCGCGCTGGCCCTGGACGCGTGGCGGGACGCATCGCTGAGCGAGTCGGCCCGCGACGAACTTCGCCAACGCATCGTCGACCTGCGCGCCCGCGCGCCGCGCGCGGTCTGGTGCTCGCCGGCGCCGGGCGCGGGGTGGTTCGTGGGAGCGCTCGCGGTCAATCGCTCCGGAACCGAGGCCGCGATCGGCGCCTGGTCCCTCCAACTGAAGGACCTGGAAACCGACTCGACACGGACCGTCGAGTGCGGACGCGACACGATCGCGCTCGCCTACGACCCCACGGGGAAGCGCATCGCGCGCCTCGACCAGACGGGGGCGCTCTCGATCGTGGATCTGGTCCGCGAAGTGGAGTCCCGCTTCGGCCAGGTCGAGCTCGGCAAGAGGCCCCATCACACGCGACTCCACTGGACACCCTGCGGAACCGTGATCGCGGTCGGTCTCGAGTCAGGCGAACTCGAACGTTGGCGGATCGCCGAGCGGCGTCGGACGGTCTCCTACGCTCCGTGGAACGTCGAGGGAGATTGGCTCGCGTTCAGTCGGCGAGGAACCGCTTTGCTGGAGCGAAGACGCGAGTTCCTCGAAGTCGACCTCGTCACGAGGCGCGTTCGGGAGAGCTACGCGTTCCCCGCCGTGCCAGTCGAGTTTCCGATCGCCTTCGAGAACGGGATCCTCGCTCATCTCGAGCGCGGGAGAGAACGGCGCTGGCGAGCTTGGGATCTCCGAGCCGAGAGATCCGTTCTCGATACCGATGGTCAGACGATTCCCACGTACTACTGCTCCTTGTCTCCCACCGGACGGTTCTTGGTGGCCGGTCCCGCTCACTCGTTCCAACCGCTCTGCGCCTGGGATCTCTCGAGTGGAACCGAGCGGATTCGTCGTCCGATGGGCGCGAACCGTGCGCTCGTCGAGTTCACGAACGATGAGAACTTCGTTCAATCGAGTCACGACGACCAGACCTTGCACGTCTGGAGCCTCGCAACCGGCGATGAGGTCCATCGGGTCCTCGGTCACTCCGGAGAGGTGCATGACATCGCATTCTCTCCGGGCGGAGAAACCCTCGCCTCGACCAGCAACGATGGAACCGTCCGGGTCTGGAGCACGAGCACGGGATGTGAGATCTCCCACTACCGAGGATGCGACCCTCTATCGGCGTTCGTTGGGTACGTCGACGAGGACACCGTTCTGCTTCTGAGCAGCCAAGGCCTTCTGCGATTCGAGTACACGACTGGATCGACCACGCCGACGACAGCCCGATGGCGCCGGCGACGAGATCGCGATCGCTCCATACCTCGTCCGACGATCTGGATGAGTCTGTCCGGCGACGGCCGTTGGCTCGCGACGCTCAACGGCGTACAGGATCTCGAGTCCGGAGAAGAAAGCCGACTGGATCTCGATGGGGATGCCATGTCGGAAGCTGCGTCATGCGTCGCCTGCTCCCCCGACGGTCGCTGGGTCGTGTTGTCCTCCAACCGCCATCCCACCGTCTCGGTGTTCGACGCACGAACTGGAGCACGCGTCCGCTCACTGGACGCCGAGGACACCGTCCACGCGCACGCGTTCCATCCAGACTCCGGCAATCTCTACCTCGTCGTCCGCCGACCCGAGATCTTCGCGACTTCGCAATGGGACGTCACGACAGGAGAGCTTCGAGGTGAACGAGCGCATCCTTCGGAAGGTCCCCTCTGCCTGAGCTTCTCTCCGAGCGGAGACCGATACGCGCTCGGCGACCAGAGGGGCGATCTCTGGATCCACCGAACCGACGACGATTCGGTCCTCGCCTGCATCGACGCGCACCTCGACTGGGTTCGCTCGGTGAAGTTCAGTCCCGACGGTCGCTCGCTGGCCTCCTGCTCCGACGACAACACGGTCCGGCTCTGGTCGCTGCCGCCGTTCGACCCCGTCCGCTGGAACGACGCCGACCTCGATGCGTGGCGACTCGAAACCGGATTGACGCCGTGCGATGACGGCCGCCTTTCGGCTTCACGCCGTTCCGGGAAGCGCCTACCGGAACACCCCACTCGCGGAGCAGTGCGGGCCGTGACCCCGCCTCGGTTGCCGCCTCTCGATGGACCGTTTGAAGCGAACGGTCCCGAGCGATAGGGTCGGCCTCTGTGACTGCGTCCTGCGAATGCGAGGTGCCATGTCCGAGGAGCACGAAACCCGCTGGGCCAGGATCGAGGAGCTCGAGCGGTCCGGCTCCCTCAACGGCGCGCTCGCGCTGGCCCTGGACGCGTGGCGGGACGCATCGCTGAGCGAGTCGGCACGCGACGAACTTCGCCAACGC
>JAGQRC010000492.1 GCA_020425835.1 Planctomycetota bacterium
CGGCCCCGGAGCGACGTCGGACGACGCATCGGGGTTCGCTCGCTCGGGAAGCGAGGGGTCAGGTCTGGAGTCGTCCGGCATCGCGTGTCCCACGGTGATCCTCTCCCCGAACCATCATAACACACTTCGCCGGACGAGGAGGCGTCCGAGGCACACCCCCGGAGCGACGCGTTAGGGCTTCATCGGCCCGCCTCGGCGGAGCTTGTGACCGCATCCCACGGTCGCGTCGCGGGGCTCGACCGGGCCGTCGGGTCGATGCGAAGAGGGCGCGCTCGGAATCGAACGCGCCCCCTCGGCAAGCATCGGGATCGCAGCGGTCCGAGCCCGGGGTTACAGGCAGACCGGCAAGGAGTCCGGGGTCGGGTCGAGACCGTCATCCGGGAACGGGTAGGGCGGAACCGCGCCGTCCGCGAACAGGTAGCTCAGCAGGTAGATCGCATCCGCGACGTCGATCGCGCCCGTGTCGTTGGCATCCGCGGCGTCCGCGCACGACGGCGTCGCGCCGCCGGAGAACAGGAAGCTCAGAATGAACACGGCATCCGCGATGTCGATCGCACCGCTCCCGGTCGCGTCGCCGCGCAGGAAGGTCGTCGTCGGAATCGAGGTGACGGTCAGGCTTCCCCCGAGCAGGAACGGGAGGACCGAAGTCCCGGTCTCTGCCGAGAAGATGTTGTTGATCGGTGGGCTGCCGAGGCCGTTCTCGGGGTAGACGGGGCTGGTGGTGCCGACCGAGGTTCCGATCGGGATCACGTAGTCCAGCGTCGCGAGCAGCTGTCCGGTGCCCGGAGGAATCGTCAGGCCGGTGAGGGGCAGTTGCGTCTCGAGAACGACTCCGAGCGTCAAGTAGGACGCGGCACCGAGCGGGTGGAGCGACAGGGCCACGAAGTCCGGGCTCGGGCTCGCACTGTCGTCGAGATTCACGTCCGTGATCGGCGTGATCGCGTGATCGTAGCGGACGGCGAGCTGGTAGCCCTGCATGCCGACGGTGTTGGTGATGATCACCGGGTGACGGATCGACTCGCTCGCGAAGCCCGCGACGTGCGCGACCCGTAGCGTGTTGGTTGCCGGCAGCGCCGAGACGAAGCCACTCTTCACTTCGGTCGCCGTTCCTCCGGGACCCGTGGCCTGAAGGCTCACCGTGTAGTTGCCGACGGCTTCGTAGATGTGCGTCGGGTTCGACTGTGTCGACGTCGACCCGTCGCCGAAGTCCCAGAGCAGCGACGAGTACACTCCGGTCGAGGTGTTGGTGAACGCGACCTCGAGGAAGATCTCTCCCGTGGTCGGCGTTGCGGTGAAGTCCGGCGTGGTGAGCGGAACGTTGTTCGTGTATTGAATCGCACCGTTGTCGGCGTAGACCGCGTGGGCGTAGCCGAACGTGTCGAGCTGGACGTCGGGCTCGGTACCGCTCGCGGCGACGGTGACCGGCGCGCCGAAAGTGCCGCTGGTGCGCTCGGCCATCAGGATCTGGCCGGCCTTCTCGTAGATGATCACCGCTTGTCCGTCAGCCCCCGCGGAGAGTCGCGGCTGCCCGATCGAACCGGTGTCGATCAGCGTGCTGGCCCCGAACGAGCCGCTCTCGTCGTTCGTGTAGTAGAGATCGCCTCCGGAGAGGTAAGCCACGTGCGTGAACGCGCGAGCATCGATCGAGACCATTCCCGCTCCGGGCATGGCCCCGAGGGGCGTCTCCGACGACAGGGTCGTGCCATCGTGGCTGACGTGGTAGAGCTCACCCGCCCGCTCGAAGACGACGTGGAGCAGCTCGGAACTGTCGTAGGCGAGGGAGGGCCGACTTCCGGAACCGATGATCTGATTGGTGCCAGTGAGACCGATGCGGAGCCAGACCTCTTGGGTGAGTCCGACCGACGTCTGCCACCAGGCGAAGGAGAATGCGCCGAACGCGCTGTCGGCGATCCGAACGTCTTCATCGGCGTCGTCGCTGAGCACCAGGTTGATCGGCGAGCCCCAGGCGCCCCCGGGGTTGGCGACCGTCAAGATGTCATCGCCGGTGGCCGACGGCTGCGCGCTGTCCCGTTGGAACGCGATCCGAATCTGACCACTGAAGCTCGGGAAGAGATCCGGCTTGGTCGCAGCGAGGACGCCGTTGGTCACGTTGACATCGACGCCAGGTGCGAACACGGACGAAGCGAAGAAAATGTCCCCGTCGCAGGAGTAGGCGAACGACAGGTTGTTGTTGACGTCGCGGTCGATCGCTGGCGTCGCGCAACCGGTGCTGGCCGACGAGATCTGTTCGGGCGCCAGGAACTGCGCGTCGAGCGCTGTCACCGCCCCGAGAAGCATCAAGGGCAGGACGAACGAGCGAATCGCGGTGAGCCATCGCTGCATCGGATCGATTTCCTCTCGTGGGTTGCTCGGCCTCACGTCCGGTCCACGAGCCGTGACGGGAGGATCGACGAACGTTGCCCGAGAGCCCGGGACCGAGGCGTACCTCGGGCAATCCCCGAGCGGGCGGAGCCCGAGGGGTCGGGTGCAAGAAGCGTCGAGCGTGTCGTCTTCGAGAATTCAGAGACCCAAGGCGGCCGATTCTACCACAGCGTCCAACTCGCTTCCCAGAGGTGACGCGGAATGGGCGCAAGCGGTGGTCAGCGACTCAAGAGTCGGTTCCGACCGAGGATCCAACTCCGCTCGCGTGAATCGAGGAAGAAGATCCGATCAGTCCGCCAAGCGCGCTCCGTCGAGGAGTGGACGACGGCGTTCGAGCGGAGGCAGTGCACGGCCGACGGGCTGCGCGGGACGAGTCTCGTACAGGAAGTGCCACGCGAGATTGGAGGGGAGCATACGCTTCCACCACTTGCCCTTGTGGTACGGCTCGCTCCGGATCACGCCGAGTCCTCCGGCCTCGAGCACCGCGCGCCATTCCGCTCGCGTGGCGAACCGATCGATCGGTTGATGGTGATCGGGACCGGTGCCGAACCGGACGGCCCGCCAGATCGCACCCGAGTAGAACAGATTCGGCAGCAGGACCCACGCCCGTCCATCCGGCTTCAGGACCCGTCGCATCTCGCGGACTCCGGCGCCGAGCTCGGCGAAGTGCTCGAGGTTCCCGAGATTCAACACATGGTCGAACGACTGGTCGGGGAACGGCAGTCGAGTCCCGTCGCCTTGGACGAGGGGAAGCCGGGTCCGAATGCGCGCAGCGCGGAGCGCGACCGCGGAGAAGTCGAGTCCGATGGCGGACGAGTGGGCGCGCTCGAGCTCCACCAACGCGCCTCCCGCCCCACAGCCGATGTCGAGGATCCGGTCCTCAGGGCGCGCTGCGATGCGGCGGGTGACCCAACGATAGAAGCGCGGGGCGTCGCCGAACCCCGTCCGTCGGTAGAGCTCGTCGTAGACCTCGCGCGGTGAGGGCGCTTCCCGATCGGGGTTCGACTCGGACATCATGCGATCGACTCGCGGTAGACCGCGACCAGCTCGCGCGCGTGGCGTTGGGCGTCGAAACGCTCTCGGGCGCGCGATCGAGCACCGGACGCGAGCCGCTCGCGAAGCGGTGTGTCCTCGACGATGGAGCGGATCGCCGCCGCGATGCCGGACGGCGTCTCGGCTTCGATGAACACGCCCGTCCGGCCCTTCTCGTTGATCGTCGCAAGGAGACCGCGATGCGTGGAGATCAACGGCACCCCCGAAGCCAACGCCTCGCGCGCGGCGCGACAGGTGCCGTCGGATCCGGGCACCAAGTAGATCAACGCGTCGAACGCCGGAAGCGCTCGCGGATAGGCCTCCGTGTCCAGGTACCCGGGGAAGTGGATGCGCTCTCCGACTCCGGATCGACGCGCCGGCTCGAAAGCGACCTGCTCGCGATGCGTGCCACGCCCGAGGACGACGAGGTGCAGGCGGGCGTCGGCGAGGGCGACCTCGGCGAAGCCGGCGATCAGCTCGGGGAAGAGTCGGTGGGTCTGCATCCCCGGCGATCAGCTCGGGGAAGAGTCGGTGGGTCTGCATCC
>JAGQRC010000493.1 GCA_020425835.1 Planctomycetota bacterium
CGGAGATCCTCTCGCTGAACCTGCCATGGGACGCCCCCTCCGTCCTCGACGACCCGCGCTCGAACCGGAGTCGGTCCACACGACTGTGGGGTGAAGCCATGGATTCCGCGAAGACGATCGAGCTCGCCGAGACGCTCGCCTCCGAGATCATCGCGCTCAACGATCTCCCTCCTCGGACCGAGCGCGAACGACTCTCCCACGCCATCCGCGGCACTCTCGACTCCGGGGCCCTCACGACCGTGGAGCTCGAGTGGGTCGACGCCCAGCGAGCGCGCTGGGGTGAGGCGACCCGGTTGGTCGACCTCCCGGTGACCGCCCGTGTCCACTCCGCGTTGTCATCCGTCTCGACTCGGGTCCCGCCCGGGGTTCGCCTGCCTCGGGTCGTCGTGCTCCGGCGCGACTCCGGTCGCCTCTCGACGCGACTCGCGCTCGAGCGACCGGCGGAGCTCGACGCGTCCCTCGCGCAACTCGCCGCACCGCCGGAAGGATCCGAGCGTCCGTCGACCCTGGTGCTCGGAACGGCGCCGAGCCTTTCGGCGCTCGAGGAGGCCATCCGGGCCGACACTCGCCACTCCTCGTTGACCCTCGCGCGCGTCTCCGACACGACCCTTCTCTCTCGGGCGCTCGATCCCGACGGTCGCTGCGAAGAGGACCTCGTCGGCAAGGTCCTCGACGACCAATACCTCATCGTGCGCGAAATCGGTCGCGGCGGTTTCAGCCGTGTGTACGAAGCGATCAGCCATCCGGACGACCTTCGGATCCCGGTCGCGATCAAGGTGTTGCTCCCCGACGCTGCCCGCACCGACGAGGACCTGCTCGCGTTCAAGGCGGAGTTCCAACGGCTGACGCGGATCCAGCACGAGAACATCGTCGACTGGAAGGTGTTCCGCGAGACCTCCGAGGGATTCTGCTATCTGGTGATGGAGCTCCTCGAGGGCGAGGAGCTCGACACCGTTCTGCGCCGTTGGAAGCAGCTACCGCCGGAGCGCGTCCTGCCGATCCTGCGGCAGATCCTCTCGGCGCTGCGCGCCGCTCACGAGGGAGGCGTTCTCCACCTCGACCTCAAGCCGAAGAACATCTTCGTCTCACCGCCGACCGGCAGCCAACCGGAGCGCGTCAAGGTCTTCGACTTCGGGATCGGACAGTATCTCGGCGGAGAAGAGGTCTCGTTCGGCAACGGACGCCCCTCCACCCTCGGGGCTTCGACCCTGCGGTCCTCGAGATCGAGCGCGGGAGCGTGCACGCCGGAGTACGCCTCGCCCGAGCAGTGCAGCCATCTCCTCGACGATGTCGACCCCGAGCCTCTCGACGAGCGATCCGATCTCTACTCGCTCGGAATCATCGTCCATCAGATGCTCACCGGCGAGCTGCCGTTCGATCGCCCGGCGGTCCGCACCGGTTGGTTGCGGATCCACCGAGAACGCCTCCCCCGAAGGCTCGCCGTCCCCGACCTCCGGATCCCCCGAGTGCTCCGAGTCTTCGTCGAGCGCAGCCTGCGCAAGGACCCGAAGGCCCGCTGGTCCAGCACCGAGGAGGCGTTCCGGTACGTCGAGTCCGCGGCGCGGTCGAGTGCTCGGTCGACCTTCACGAAGATCGCCGCGTCGCTCGTCATCCTCGCCGCGATCCTCATCGCCACGACGCGGTGGTCGCGCCCGACGGCGCGCCCGATCGCCCTCGTCGACGAAGCCGGACCCGTCCACGTGCTCGCCCTCGCGCCCGATACGCCGAAGTCCATCCGTTTCGGTGCCGGCGAGCCGCTCGGCCGAGAGGTTCGCTGGATCGACGCCGAGACCCAGAAGCCGGTGCCGGAGCTGCACGCACGGGTCGACGACGACGGTCGAGTCGAGATCCGGTGCGAGCCGACCAGGGTCGCCGCCGTGCATCGCGTCGAGCTCGTCGCCGACATGGCGGGCGAGCTCCGGAAGTCCCCCGTCCTCGTGGTTCAAGTTCTCCCCCCGCTCGAGAAGACGGTCGACGAGACCTCTCTCGAGATCGGTGGCCAGAGCCACGGCGAGTTCAGTCATCTCGACCCGCACGACGCGCGGCTCCGGGTGAGGATCGCCCCGAGTCTTCGCACCGTTCCCGGTTCGATCGCGGCGATCGAGCTCCGCGACACCGAAGGACGCATCTGGCCGTTCGATCCGACGGGAGACGACTGGTCACTCGAGCTGGAGCCGTGGCTCGGGACGCGCACCGGGACGATCTCACCGTTCGAGATCACGCTCCGCGACAAGGTGGGCCGCACGTTCGAGTGGACGTTCCCCGATCGTCCCTTCGCGCTTCTCGCACCGCTCGACGTCGAGTGCGTGGAGCTCCTCGATCGCGACGGGGATCCGATCGATGCCGTCTCCCCGCGGAGCCAGCCCCGACTCCGCGCTTCGATCCCGCCCTCGGATCGACTGCTGACGGTCTCGGCCGAGTCCGCCATCGATGGCGCACCGCGTTCCTGGTTGTCGAGCGACCGGACCTATCGCGCAGAGGAACTCGCCGACGGCATCCCGCTGCGCATTCCGCTCGCGCTCGCGAAGCACCGTGTGCCGCGAGAGATCCCGCTCGAAGTCACGATCCGTTCGGCCGACGGCCTCTTCGCCGATCCCGATCGGCAACGCTTCGCGGCAATCCTGCCGCTTCGGTACGAGCCGAGCTCGATCCGCCTGAAGGGAAACTGGCTCGTCCGGGAAGGCGCGCGGCCCGCGATCGCGTTGGCTCCCGGTGCGAACCCGGACCGCGAACGGTTCGCGATCGCGGCCGACCAGGCGACGCTCGTCGTCGAGGGAGGCGCCGACCCCTACTCGCTGGTCGTCGATGGGCAACGTTACGCGGTCCCGACACGCTCCACCCTCGAGATCCCGCTGACGGTGCCGACCTCACGCTCGTTCACGCTCCTGGCAACCCGAGGGGAGGCGAGTGAGGAGTCCGAGGACCGCGACACGTTCGAGATCGTCGTCGACCGATCGGAGCCTCAGTTCCGATGGGATCCCGAGAGCCCACCGAACCGCCTGGGGACGTTGATCGTCGACCCCGAGGAGGATCCCGCGCTGGTCGACCAACCCTTCTCCCTCACGATCGAGAACGAGCGAGGAGACGCCTGCACCCCGTGGTTCATCGCGCCGGCCGACGCCGAGTCGCTCGCCGCCGGGCGGCACGAGATCGTGCTCCGCGATGACGCACCGCTCCCGGATGGGCGCTACGACTTCCGAGTGCGACTGACGGATGCGGTCGGCAACTCTCGAAACGTGGTGCGCTCGGTCATCGTGTCGCGCGAGGCGCCGCGCGATGTCCGAGTCGATCTCCGGGCGCTCTCCGCCGACCGAACGTGGCAATCCGTCGCCGAGAGCTGGAGTCTCGACATCGCCGTGGACTCGGCGAACCTCGAGCGGGTGACCTGTCGCGTCGAGACGCCCGACGGGGCCGAGGTGCGCGAGGCCGAGCTCCCAGCTGCCGATTCGGGTCGAGGTCGAGTCCACTTCGAGTTCGACCATCGTTGGAGCGAACGCGAGATCGACATCGTGGTCGTGGCCCGGAACGTCGGCGGACTCGAGGAGACGGTGGTGCGGACGGCGAAACTCCCGGCGATCGAGAAGCGCTACCCGCGGATCGTGCAGCACGTCACGGGTCGACGCATGCGCTTCGTCCGAGGCGGGCGGTACCAGGTCGGCGGCCGCGTGGATGAGCTCGGCAGCGAGAAGCTGTTCGGCCCGCTCGCATCCGAGTGGGGCCTCGTCGTCAAGGATGGGGACCGCGACCGCGGCCCCATCGAGCTGCCGTCGTACTACCTCGACGAGACCGAGGTTTCCAATGCAGCGTACGAGCGCGTTCTCGACTCCGACGCGCCGGAGTCCTCCCGCTCGGCCGTTGCTGCCCGCGGCGAACTCCCCCGAGTCGACGTTTCTCTGAACGATGCGCTGCGCTACGCCGACCGTCTCCGTGTGCGGCTCCCGAGTCGCGCGGA
>JAGQRC010000494.1 GCA_020425835.1 Planctomycetota bacterium
GCCCCAGCTCGATCGGACGAAGCTCACGCCATCCTCGAGCGCCCGTTGGGTCCGGGCGGCGCCGTCGCGCAGCGCCGCCTGGATCGAGTCGAGCGAGAACTCCATGCACGGTTCGTTTCCGTTGTCGTCACCGACCGGGCGACGCGCTCACCCAGCAGCCCGAGTCACGGGCAGCTCGTGTACGCTCCACAGTCCAAGCCCGACGGCGTCGTGTCCACACCACAGTCGACGGGTTCGGGCGGCGGTGGAGTGCCCACGATGAACAACGCGGCGAGACCCGATACGGGGTCGGACACGTCGAAGACGCCATCGTCGTTGAGATCGGCCGCGTCGAGACAACCCGGCGGCGCGGAGCCCGGAATGAACAGCGACGCCAGTCCGAACACCATGTCGGAGATGTCGAAACCGCCATCGTCGTTGATGTCCCCGCGCCTGAACTCGGGACCCGCGGAGCCGTTCCCGAGGGTCACCGTTCCGCCGGGGAACCAGTTCCAGGAGCAGAGCCCGGGGGGCACGGTCGAGGTCGCCACGATCCGGAGCGTGTAGTCGGGTCCCGCGATGGGTGCGTGGGTGAACTCGACATCGATGACGACCGTGGAGATCCCCGATCCGGCCGGCGGGAACACCATGTCGTAGCTCCCCACGACGACGCCGTTGATCAGACAGTCGAACGTGTTGACCACCGATGGATCGGTGCAGGTGGACATCGAGAAGACCCAGTGAGACTCGGAGGCGGCGGACAGAGCGGTGCCCAGGAACGTCTCATCGATGTCTTGGCCGGAAATGAAGAAGACGCCTCCGCCGCCCGGGCCGAGGAGTCCGGAGGATGTCATGGAGTCCTGGCTGGGGAACTCCAGATCGATCGACTGCGAATGGACCGGGGTGGAGCACGACAGGATCGCTGTCGCGATCGACGCGCGGGTGACGGCCCGAACCCGGGCACGGAGTTGCGACATGGACGCTTTCATGGAGACCTCCTCGGTCCGGCAAGTGTAGGACCGAGGACCCACCGACGCGAGGACCAACGCGGTCAAGCGGTCGCATCGCCGCGCGGGGCGGCGTCCCGACGGGCCAGCGCGTGGGCCGCGCCGGGGGGATTCCGTCCGTCGAGGAGGTCGCACACCGTTCGATAGGCCGGGTGCCCCTTCTCCTTGAGGACGAGGAGGGAGCTGTTCGCGCCCGCCTTCACCGCGAGTGGCACGCCGCCGCCGAACTCTGCCCAGTGTCCGCCGAGGTACAAGCGCCGCACCGGAGTGCGATAGCGAGCGACTCGGTTGCGGATGTTCGGTCCCGAGGCGAGCTGACCCATGATCGAGCCGTCGTGGTTGCCGGTGTATCGCTGGTGAGTGACCGGGGTGGCGATGTCGAGCACCTCGATGTGCTCCCGCAACCCGGGCGCGATCGCGCGCTCGACACGGTCGATCAACACGTCGGCGTAGCGCTCCTTGAACGCGCGGTAGTCCGGTCCTCGTTCGAGTCCGCCCTCGGTGGCCCAACGATTTCCGTAGGCCATCTCGGCGCTCGCGTAGATGGTCAGCGTCCCCTTGCCCTCCGGAGCGAGGCTCGGATCGCGGACCGACGGCGCGAGGATCGAGAGCCCGGCAGTGTGGGGGTCCGTGTTGTTGTGCGCGTCCCGCGGTACGCCGTCCTTCGAGAGGAACACGAGCTCCTCTCCGAAGCCGAGCTCGCGCGGATCGATGTCGAGCCCGATCGAGAGGGTGACGGAGGAGGGATAGAGGTCGGCGTTGCGAATGGCGCGGATCTTGGACTCGGGAATCGTCCCCGCCGGGAGCAGCCGCTCGTAGAGGGTCAACAGATCGCCGGCCGCGATCACGTAGTCGGCGCGCACCTGCTCGCCGTTCTCGAGTCGCAGTCCCACCGCGCGTCCGTTCTCCACCCGCACCTGATCGACGCCGACGCGGGTCACGACGGTCGAACCCTGCTCCTCGATGCGCCCGTTCAGGAAACGTGCGAACGCCTGACTTCCCCCGATGGGTGGCATCTGATAGTCGCCCCAGTAGGCCCAGCCGATCGGGACGAGGATCGACAGCAATCTCTCCTCGGAGGGGAAGACCGCGCGCAGCGCGGGGCTGTTCGGGAAGTAGCGCGCGAGGCCCTTCTCCGCGGTGGTGCCGAGGAACCTCCAGAGAGGCCGACTCCACAGCGTCATCTGCAAGCCGTACCCGAGCCGATCGAGCGGCGACCGCACCTCGGGCACCCGAGTCCGATCACCGAGGAGCAGCATGCGATGGCCGACGCGCTTGGCATCGGCGAAGAACCGTTCGATGCCCGGTCGATCGGCCGGGAAGTCGCGCAAGAAGTCCTGCTTCAACCGGTCGGGCTCATCGGTGAGGAGGTAGTCGAACGAGTCGCCCTTGTAGCGGCGTATCCGACGGAGCGGTGCCGTCGATGGCGCATCATCGCCGAGGAAATCGAGCACCCTTCGCACGAGCCCGCCCGGACCACACTGGTTGAGCCAGTGGATCGCCGTATCGAACGTGAACTTCCGACGCTTGAATCCGGCGAGGTACCCCCCGACGCGAACTTCGCGCTCGACGACGCAGACCGACAGGCCGAACTTGGAGAGCAGCGCTCCCGCCGTCAGCCCACCCATCCCGGCACCGATGATCGCGACATCGCACGACTCGGGCAGCTCCCCCTTCATCTTCCGCACGCGAATGGAACGACCGCCTCTCGCCGATTCCGGAAGGTGCAGTGTAGGGGAGGGCCGAGAAGGCGTCGACGGCCCGTGCGTACTCGGAAACGCCGACCGAAGCTGTCACGGATTACGGTGATCGGCGACACTCGCAGGGTGGCCCGCCGCTCGTCGAAGAGCCTGGGCCGCGATGAGCCCTTCCTATTCGCAAACTCGAGAGACGAGGATTCCCATGCAGCCTCGATTCAGCGCCGCCCTCCTCGCGCTGGCCCTCGCGATCGAGGCCGGTTCCGCGCTCCGAGCGCAGTGCTCGAGCGCAGAGATCTTCTCCGATCCTCCGACCCCGGTCGGCTACTTCGGGAATGCCGTAGCCGTATCGCAACATTGGGCGGTCGTCGGCGCGGCGCAAGCATCGGCCTCACTCGGGGCGTCGCGTGTGGATGTCTTCGCGGTCGCCGGTAACGACACCTGGACGTTCCACAGCAGCCTCTCCGTCGGACCGTCGACCAGCTTCGGTCTTTCGGTCGCCGTCTCCGGGAATCGGATCGCCGTCGGCGCGCCGAACCTGGACAACGACAAGGGACGGATCTACGTCTACGTCTACCAGGCCCACCAGTGGACCCTGGAGGCCGAAGTCACCGCCACGGACGGCGAGGCTTTCGACTACTTCGGGAAGGCCATCACCCTCGATGGCGATTACCTGGCGGTCGGCGCGACGGGCGACGCCCTCGGCGGTAGCACCTACGTCTTCCATCGCATCGGGTCGACTTGGACCTTCGAACAGAAGCTCGAACCGAGCACCGGCGGGTCGATCGCAGGCAACTACGGCGCGGCGATCGCGATCCAACGCCTGCCGGTGCCCACACTCCTCGTCGGCAGCTACAACGAATCGTCTCTCGGGGCGGTGTTCGTCTACGTGAACGACAGTGGTGTATGGGAGGAACAGCAGATCCTGGAGGCCAACCCACTGGTGATCGGCAACGACTTCGGGAACTCGGTCGACCTGCATCTCGATGTCGCCATCGTCGGAGACAGAGGAGCCTCCGGTTCCTCCGGGTTGAATTCCGGCAACGCCTACATCTTTCGCCGCAGCGGCGGTGTCTGGACCGAAGAGGCGATCTTGGAGTCTCCCGCCCCCGAACAGCTCGGGGCCTTCGGCTACTCGGTCGCCATCCAAGGGGACATCGCGATCGTCGGTGCCAACGAGGAGTACTTCGATCAAGGCCGTGTCTACTACTTCCTGTACGATGGTGGCAGCTGGGGGCCGGCTTCGCTGCTCGTCGGGCCGACCTCCG